>JAICZD010000063.1 GCA_025933855.1 Modestobacter sp.
AGAGCGTGCCGTAGGCGTAGGGGTGCTTGACCGCGAAGGTGGCCGACTTGATGCCGGCCTCCTCGGCGTAGGAGACGTCGTAGACCTCGGTCGGGTACTTGTGCCGCTCGGCCCAGCGCAGGTACATCCGCATCAGCATCTCGGCGAAGTCCGCGGCGTCGACGCCACCGGCCTCCGAGCGGATGGTGACCAGCGCCTCCCGGGAGTCGTACTCCCCGGACAGCAGGGTGCGGACCTCCAGCTCGTCCATGACGGTGCGGATGGCGGCCAACTCCCGCTCGGTCTCGGCGATGGTTGCCTCGTCGTCCTCCTCGACGGCCAGCTCGCGCATCAGCCCGACGTCCTCCAGCCGGCTGCGCAGCTCCTCCACCCGCCGCAGGTCGCCCTGCAGGTAGGACAGCCGCGAGGTGACACCCTGAGCGGCCTCGACGTCGTTCCAGAGGTCGGGTGCGGCGGCCTGCTGCTCAAGGTCCGCGATCTCGCTGCGCAGGTCGTCGACCTTCAGCACGGCCTCGATCGACTTCAGAGTCGTGGTCAGTTCGTCCAGGACGACGGAGAAGTCAGCGGCCACGTCGATCGAGGGTAGTGCGCCCGGCCGACCGGCCGGACAATGTGGCATGAGCGAGCCCTCGCACCGACGCTCGCGGGCCGACTACGAGCGCGGTCTGCCCGACCACCACGACCCCACCGCCGGCCTCGGCGGCGCCCGGCCGGCGCAGAGCGCGCTGACCCTGCGGTTGGTGCTGGCCGCCTTCGGGTTGGTCGTCTGCCTGGCCGGCGGGATCCTGTTCCTGGTCTTCGGCGTCCCGGTGGCGTTCGCGGTCGTGCTGTTCGTGCTGGCCGCGGTCGCCCTGGGCGACCTGGTGGTGGTCACCCGCCGCAAGCAGCGCGGCGAACCGGGCTGACGCAGCGGCCGGGGCGCAACGGCGGGGCGACGCGGCGGGGTGAGGCTCCGGTGTGGGCCGGCTACTCGTAGAGCACGTACTCCGGCTGCGGCACCAGGGCGAGCACCTCGCCGGGCGTCATGAGGGGGCCGGACCGGGTGTCCTCGGCGTAGAACAGCTTGAAGCCGGGGTGCACGAACGGCGGCAGGGTGGCGATGACCCGCTGGTAGGTGCCGACCTTGTCCGCGGCCGCGCCGATGCCGTCGACGCTCTTCACCAGGGCGACGCCGGGGTGCTCGGTGAGCTGCTCCTCACCGCGGACGATGCCGGCGTTGAGCTGGTGGTAGACCATCACCTTCTGCGGCAGCCGGTGCGCGCTGACCAGCCCGTCGAGGTAGCCGGCGACCGCGTCGAGCTCCGCGCCGGTGGTGGAGCCGAAGACGTCGCCGGGGCGCTCACCGGGATCGACGGCCCACTCCGGGTCCAGCGCCAGCCCGACGTCGGGCTCGGTGAGCCACCGCTCGTAGTGGGTGACGGCGGGCAGGAAGTCCTGGGTGCCCGGCTGGATGCCCAGCAGCAGCAGCGCGCCGGCGGCCCGGGCCGCCGCCAGGTACTGCTGCACCTCGGCGTCGTCGGCGACGGTGTTGTAGTTGCCGTTCGGCCCGGGCACGTCGTGCGCCAGGGTGGCGATCAGCTCGAAGACCGGCAGCACCGGCCGGTCGGTGCCGTAGCCGGCGGCCTGCTCGCGCAGCCGGGCGGTGGCGGCGGCCAGGTCGCCGTTCAGCGGGCCGAGCGCCGGTGACCCCGGAGCGCCGGCGAACCCGATCAGCCGGTGCCCGGGGAAGATCTGGGTGCCGCCGCCGGGCAGCTGCGGAGGCGGCGGGGGTGTCGTCGGCGCCGACGTCGTGGGCACCGACGACGTGGACCGGGACGACGGTGTGGCGGCGCCCGCGGCCGTGCCGGCGGCCTGCCCGCTCCCGCCGCCCGCCTCGGCGGCGCCGGAGCAGCCGGAGAGCACCACGGTGGCGGCGGCCAGGACGGCCAGCAGCCGCCGGTGCCCGGGCACGCCCGCCCCGGGCAGTCGGTGTGGCCTCCCGTGCCACCGCACCCGGATCAGGTCCCGGCCGCGGTCAGCTGGGCCAGCCGCGGCGTGGGGGCGTCGTCCGGGCGGCCGGACAGCCAGCGGACCAGCTCGGCCGCCGGCATCGGCCGGGCGATCTGGAAGCCCTGCGCGTACGTGCAACCCAGCTGCCGGGCGGTGGCCAGCTGCGGAGCGGTCTCCACGCCCTCGGCCAGGCTGCGCATGCCGCAGGCGCGGGCCAGGCCGACGACGGCGGCGATCGCGGCGGCGGACTGGCTGCGCCGGCTGTCGGCACCGTTGACCAGGCTGCGGTCGATCTTCAGCACCCCGGCGGGCATCCGGACCAGCTGGGACAGCGAGGAGAAGCCGCTGCCGAAGTCGTCGATGGACACCTCGACGCCGGAGATCCGCAGCGCCGCCAGCTGGGCCGCGGCCGCGTCGGGGTCCTGGGCGACGCTGGTCTCGGTCAGCTCGACGAGCAGCCGCTCCGGCGGCAGGCCCGCGGCGGCCAGCGCCTCGGCGACGTCGGACACCAGGGTGCCGGTGGCGAAGTGCGCGGCGCTGATGTTGACGGCGGTGACCAGGTGCACGCCGGCGAGGTCCCAGGCGGCGGTCTGCCGGGCGGCCTCGCGGAGCACCCAGCGGGTCAGCGGCGCGATGACGCCGTTCTGCTCGGCCAGCGGGATGAACTCCGCCGGGGCCAGCAGGCCGCGGACCGGGTGCTGCCAGCGGACCAGCGCCTCGACGCCGGTCACCTCGCCGCTGGGCAGGTGCACGACCGGCTGGTAGTGCAGCACCAGCTGCCCGGCGTCGATGGCGCCGTGCAGCTCGGCGGCGACCAGCGCCTTCTGCTGCACCGCGAAGCGGAGGTCGGGGGTGAACACCCGCACCCGGTTGCGGCCGGCGGCCTTGGCGGCGTACATCGCCAGGTCGGCGTCCCGGACCAGGTCGGTGGAGCGCACGGTGCGGACGTCGTCGCTGCCGGCCGAGGCGATCCCGATGCTGGCGCTGAGCCGGACGCTGCGCTCCCCGAGCTGGAACGGCTCGTCGAAAGTGGTCTGGCAGCGGACGGCGAGCGCCTCGGCGCCGGTGGCGTCGCAGTCCCGGCAGAGCACCACGAACTCGTCGCCGCCGAGCCGGCCGACGGTGTCCTCGGCGCGGGTGCGGCTGCTCAGCCGGGCGGCGAGCTGGCGGAGCAGGTCGTCGCCGACCTCGTGGCCCAGGGAGTCGTTGACGTCCTTGAACCCGTCGACGTCCAGGAACAGCACGGTGACCGGCCGGGGGTCCGGGCGGCGCAGCTCGGCGTCGATCAACTCGTGCAGGCGGGCGCGGTTGGGCAGCTCGGTGAGGTGGTCGTGCTGGGCCTGCCAGCGGGAGGTCTGCTCGGCCTCCACCCGGGAGGTGACGTCGGTGTGGGTGACCACGACCCGGCCGGCCTGGTCGACCCGGGAGGCCTGCAGGTGGAACCAGCGACGGCCCAGCGGCGAGGGCATCGCGTAGTCGCGGGCGACCACCCGCTGCCGCCCGGCGGACAGCTCCCGCAGGCTGGCGACCACGTCGCGGTGCGGCCCGTCGTCGGCGAGGTCCACGACGACGCGGAAGTAGTTGCCGCCCACCCCCACCCGCAGCCGGTCCTCGCCGAGCAGGTCGGCGGCCAGGTCCCAGGCGGAGTTCGTCAGCAGGATCGTGCCGTCGGGATCGATCAGCAGGGTGGGTGAGGGCAGTGCGTCCAGGACGCCGGACACCAGCTCGGCGTGCCGGTCGGGCTGCCCGGCGTGCGCCCCCACCTGGAGGGCCGATCCCGGCGCGCCCAGCTGTCCCGGCACGATCGACCCCTCTCCAGAACTTCTGCCGACGCCGTCCCTGGCGCCCGCTCGCCTGCCACCTTGCGCAACTGCACCACCACGAGCACCGTCGCCACGCCGATCCGACCGGAAAGAGTGAGCTCGCGCAGCTCGCACCGGCGAGTCGGGGCTGCGATCTGGCACACGGTGGCGCGCGTCGCCGTCCGTCCGCATGTTCCCGGCCGGGGGCCCGGCCCCGGATGTGCGCTGCCCTCCAGCGTGCGCTGCCCTCCAGCGTGCGCCTCCCGGTCGGCGGGCGCCGGGTGTACCGGGCGGCGCAGCTCGGGTAGGGGCCGGGGGTGAGCGACTCAACGACGATCGAGCTCGGTGGCGAGAACTACCTGGTGCGGCCCGAGGGCGGCGTGCTCAGGATCGGCCGGCCGGTCGGTGCGGACGTGACCTGGCTGGACGACGTCGACCTGGGGCTGCTCCCGGAGCCGGCGCGGGCGGCGGTGGAACGCGGCGACCTCACCGACGCCGACCTGCAGCGGGCGCTGCTCGGCGTGGTCCGGGCCGAGGTCGACCGGGGAGCCTAGAGCCGGGGCAGTGACCACTCCGCGGAAGTCGGTGCCGCCGGGCCGCTCCATCGCGCGGCCGAGCGCGCCATAGTGGTCCGATGCGCATCGGTACGGTGGCTCCCGGGCTGATCGCGGCGCTGACGCTGCTCGCCGGGTGCACGGGCGGGAACTCGTCCTCCGGGGCTCCGCCGCAGGCGGCTGCGCAGACCACCAGCGCGGCGCCGCACCCGGCGTCCCCGGCCGGCACCTCCCCGGCCCGTGCGCCGGGGGATCCGTCGGCCCTGCCGGTGCCCGACCACGTGATGGTGGTGATCTTCGAGAACGAGGACGCCGGGGACGTGCTCGGCAGCGGCAAGGCGCCCTACCTGGACTCGCTGGCCGCCGCGGGGGTGACCTTCACCGACGCGCACGGCCTCACCCACCCGAGCCAGCCGAACTACCTGGGGCTCTTCTCCGGCTCGATGCACGGGGTGGATGACAACTCCTGCCCGCACACCATCGACGCACCCAACCTGGGCAGCCAGCTGCTGGCGGCCGGGCGCAGTTTCGTCGGTTACGCCGAGGGGCTCCCGTCACCCGGCTCGCCGGAGTGCAACACCGGGGACTACGCGCGCAAGCACAACCCCTGGGTCAACTTCTCCGACCTGCCGGCCTCGGTGAACCAGCCCTACAGCGCGCTGCCCCGCGACTTCGCCGACCTGCCGACCGTGTCCTTCGTGGTGCCGGACCTGTGCAACGACATGCACGACTGCGGCATCAGCGCCGGTGACCGCTGGGCGGAGCAGCAACTCGCGCCCTACGTCGACTGGTCGGCCACGCACAACTCGCTGCTGGTGGTGACCTTCGACGAGGACGGCGGCTCCAAGGACAACCACATCGCCACGTTGCTGGTCGGCCCGATGGTCCAGCCCGGGCGCAGCGACCAGCGGATCGACCACTACAGCCTGCTGCGCACCCTCGAGGACATGTACGGGCTCCCACCACTGGGCAGCGCGGCCGCCGCCCAGCCGATCACCGGGATCTGGCGGCAGGCCGCCGGCTGAGCCTGCCACGGCGCCTGCCGGGCAGATGGGCGTGCCCGGCCGTGGTGCACCGCCCGGCCCGTCTGCTGCGTCGAGGGGCGGTGACGCGAAGGTGACGCCGCTGTGACGTCGGCCGCCCTATTCTGGAGATCACCAACCGCCGTCTCGCCGCTAGCGTCCTCATGTGCGGCCTCCGTCGCACATGAACCTGAAGAGTCGAAGGCAGGCGCAGTCATGTCCACCGCATCGCTGGACGAACCGGTCAGCCGGTCCGACGTCGTGTTCAACGGCACGGTCGAGCAGACGGGGGCGACCACGATGGCCGCCGTTGGGGCGTCGGACAGCACTGCCGTGGTCCGGGTGGACGAGTTGGTTCGTGCACCGTCGGCGTTCGACGGGCTGGTCGGCCAACGCATCACCGTTCTGCTGCGCTCGCCGGGGAGCGTGCAACCTGGCGAGGCAGCGACCTTCTTCGTCAATGCCGCCGTCTTCGGGGAAAGCGTGGCCGTCCAGGAGGTCGACCACACGACGGCGACCGCCGCCGCCGAACTGGCTCCGCAGGTGACCGACGTCATGGATCGTCTCCGCGACAACGAGGTGCGCGATCGGATCGCGAGCGCGGACGTGGTGGTGACCGGGAGGGTCGCCCAGGTGCGGACGCCGGCCGACCCGGCGACGCTGGCCGGCGCGGGGATGCCCGGCCCCTTTTCCGAACACGACCCCCGGTGGATGGAAGCGGTCCTCGACGTCGACTCCGTCCTCAAGGGCGCCATGCCCGAGGCACCGACCGTCGTGGTCTTCCCAGCGAGCATCGATGTGATGTGGGTCGACGCCCCCAAGTTCCACGCGGGGCAGGAGGCCACGTGGCTGCTGCACACCGATCAGCTGCCGGCCACCCAGGTGCCCGCGACCGTGGCTGCCTCGTTTCCGTCTGTCTTCACGGCTCTCGACCCCGGGGACGTACTGCCGAAGGAGCAGACCGAACGCCTCCGCGGCCTCATCCAGGATCTCGGGGGCTGACCCCGCACCAGCGCGGCTCGCATCCAGGAGGTCGACGTGATCAGGGTCGTCAACATCATTCCCCGCGCGATGAGTGGGGAGACCAACCAGGACAGCGAGCCGAACCTCGCCGTCAACCCCGCCAAGACCCGTCAGATCGCCGCGTCGGCGTTCACCCGGAACCCCTTCGGCGGAGCGAACGCGCCGATCTTCACGTCGAACGACCGAGGGCGCACCTGGACTGCCGTGGCGAACGTCCCCAGTCAGAACGGCGCCTCGACCGGCGACATCACCCTCCGCTTCGCACCCTCCGGCGGGAACCTCTACACGGGGATCCTCCGGCGGCCGGGGAACCTGCGGCTGAACATCCTGCGGACGGCGGACTTCCAGAGTCCAGCCCTGATGACCGTCCTGGTGGACCGCGAGCAGGTCGACCAGCCCTACGTGCAGACCGCGACCCGGCGCCGTCAGGGGGGTGCGGGCGACCGCGTCTACGTGGGCAACAACGACTTCACCGCACCGGCCGGGCGGACCGCGACGGTCGACTTCTCCCTCGACGCCGGCACGCCGCCGCCTCCCGGGCCGCCCAGCGGCTTCGTCCCGGCTCGGATCGAGGCCCGGGCGACGTCGGGTCAGGACGGACCCCCCATCCGGCCCGCGGTCCACCGCGACGGGACCGTGTACGCCACCTTCTACCGGTGGACGTCGTTCGTCGGGGGCATCGCCACCGCGGACGTGGTCGTCGTCCGCGACGACGGCGGGGCCGGCGCACCTTTCACGGCCTTGGTCGACCCCATCGACGGTCTCGCCGGCCGGCTGGTCGTGCAGAACCGCCGCGTCCCGTTCATCAACCAGAGCCAGCCCACCTTCGGGCAGGAGCGATTCGTCGGGTCGAACCTCAGCATCGCGGTCGACCCTCGGAACAGCTCGACCGTCTACGTGGCCTGGGCCGACCGGGTCGGCGCGACCGACTACACGCTGCACGTCCGTCGCTCCCGCGACCGTGGAGTGACCTGGAGCCCGAACGACATCCGCACCATCGCCAACGCGACGAACCCTGCGCTCGCCATCACCGATCACGGCCTCGTGGGATTCCTGTACCAGCAGGTCGTCGGTCTGGGACCGGCCCAACGCTGGGTGACGCACTTCGAGCGCACAGGTGATGCGTTCGCCACGGTGAGCGATCGCATCCTGTGCAACGCCCCGGCGAACGCCCCGGCTCCGCAGTTCATCCCGTACATCGGCGACTACGTGCACGTCATGGCGGTGAAGGACACCTTCTACGGCATCTTCTCGGCCAACAACACACCCGACCGGGGCAACTTTCCCAGCGGGGTGACGTATCAGCGCAACGCCGACTTCGACACCCGCACGCTGTTCGGACTCGACGGCGTCACGCCCGTTGCCGTCTCCATCGATCCGTTCTTCTTCATGGTGACGGATGACGATGACGACGATGACGATGACGATGACGATGACGACGACGACGACTGACGGGCCGAATCGGTCAGCCAGCCGCACATCGGGGAATCGTCTCCCGGCAGGAGCCACCGGCTGAACGGCGGGGAACCATCCCACCGGCCGCGATCACATCATCCGTGACCTCGCACGGCGGATGGGGGCCGAACGGCGCCGGGCTCCTTCCGGGCCCGCCGGCCGTTGAGGCACCCGACAGGTCGAGCAGCAGCGGAGGGCGCATGCGTTCGTGGGGGTCCAGCGCGGCGCGGGCCCGGCCGTGGCTGCTGCTGGCCGCGCTGGCGCTCACGGCGTGCTCGCCGTCCGCGGAGCAGCCGCCGTCAGCCGGATCGACGCCGGCCGGATCGACGTCGACCATGGCCGCTCCGTCCCCGACCGGTGAGGACGCGGACGTCGTCGTGGGGGAAGGGGACGCCGGCAGACGCGTCCTGCTGCGTCCCGGGCAACGGCTGGCGGTGCACCTGGGTGCGGACTTCCAGCCCGTCGAGCTGTCGGTGGACGGCGTGCTGGCGCCGGTGACCGCCGCCGGCGGCTACCCGACCGGGCAGCCGTCGACGACCGTCCTCACCGCGACCGGCGCCGGCGAGGTGACGTTGTCCTCCTCGACCGACGACGCCTGCCGGCACGCCGTCCCCCCGTGCGCCGTGCCGCAGCGCGCCTGGGCGCTGCCGGTGACGGTCGCCGCCGGCTGACCGCACCGGCACCGGTACGGGGGCTACGCCCCCTCGGCTCCCAGCCGGCGGGCGAGCCGGTAGTCCCGGCGGGCGAGGAGCGCCGACGCGACCGCGACGACGGCCAGCACCGCCACCAGCCACCACTCGGCCTCGCCGTTCCCGCCGTCGGGCTCGACGCCGAAGACCCCCTCGATCCACGTCGGCCAGACGAGGGTCACCACCGCCAGCGCGGCGGCGAGGACGGCGAGCACTGTTTCGATCCGGGCCTTGAGCATCTGCTGTCCCTTCGGATGTGCCGAGACCCTGCGCCGGGCCTCGTGCGGGGATGGGTTCGGCCGGTCAGAAGCGCGCGGCGGAGATCCGGGTCCGCCAGGTGTTGCCGCTGCCGGCGTACTGGCCGTAGCTCCAGACCGTGCGGGCGTCGGAGGGATCGCGGCCGATGCCGAAGTAGTCGCCCCAGCGGCCGCCGTTGTAGGAGGCCTGCCCGGTGGCGACCAGGGCACTGCCCTGCAGCTGGTGCGCAGGGTCGCCGACCAGCCGCCCGGTCTGCCGGAGCTGCCCGTACTCGTCGGCTGCCGACCGGCCGAACGTCAGGTAGGCGTTGCGGTTGATGTCGGTCTGCACGACGGGGAAGAAGTAGTGCCGCCCGCTGGCGCCGTAGGCGTTCTGCTGCACCACCGTCCGGCTGGGCACGTCGATCTCGTACCACTGCACCACCGAGCGCGCCTCGCTGTCCCCTGGCCAGGAGAAGGCCGAGGTGTGCGTCGTCCACAGTCGCTGGGTGCCGCCGGCGGACTGGAAGACGGCGTTCAGCAGGCGGATGTCGTTGGTCTCGATCCGGACGGTGCCGCCGTCCTTCTGCACGGCGTCCGGCGGCAGGTCGTAGCTGCGGCACGCCACGGACGCCCCGCTGAGCGACGGCGCACCGCCGGTCCACAGGCCCAGCGGATTGGCCAGCGTCCACAGCGTCAGGCTGGAACCCCGCGGGAAGAGGGAGTTGACCAGGAAGGCCGGCGGGTTCCCGCCGAGGCCCTGGAAGTGGGCGGCGGGCTGCACCGAGAACGCCAGGGAATTGTCCGGGTTCCGCAGCCGGGTGAAGTCCCACCAGCGGATGTTGTGCCCGGCACCGACGCCGCCGGCATACATCTCGGCCTTGTTGAAGATGCGCACCTTGGCGTAGGAGAAGTTCCCGGCGAAGGCGAACTGGTTGCTCGACACGTAGATCGCCCGGGTGTCGAAGCCGAGCATCGGGTAGTCGGCCCAGTTGCCGGTCGCGGTGGCGCCGTCGACGGTGGCGTCGGTGGCCCAGATCCAGTAGGGGCCGGCCGGATCAGGGGTCTGCGAGACCGCCATCATCAGCCAGGAGCCCTGCGGCGTGGCCCGCCGGGCCGCGACGCAGACGATCCAGCGGTTGGCGTAGTGGTCGTACGCCAGCTTGGGGTCGAACAGCTGGGCATTGGCCGGGAGCACCGGGTTGAACAGGGTGGTGAAGTTCGCCCAGCGGAACCGCTGCGCGCCGGCCTTGGTGTAGCCGACCAGGTCGACGTTGACGGCGACCAGCACGTCGTTGGGGCCGACCGCCAGCGTGCAGTCCGGCGGCCGGAACGCGGTCTGCGGAATGCCCTCGAAGTTGGCCAGGCTCATCGGCGCCAGCGCCGGCCCGGCGTCGCCCCAGTCGCCGTCCTCGGGTGGGTTCCCCTCGACGGCCCGCTCGTCCGTCTCGGTGTCCACCTGCACGTCCGGCTCGCCACCCGGGGCGAGCGGGGCCTGGACCAGCTCCCGGGCCGCCCGCTCCAGTGCCTCGAACTCCTCCATCGGAACGGGGAACCGGTTGACGAACTCGGCATGCCGGATGGGGAAGGGCGGAAGCGCGAGCAGCTCCTCGGCGCTGACCTCGGACAGGCTGCGCGCCTGCCCGCTGACCGGCTCGCTGGCCTCGCCCCGGGGTGCCTCGACTGCGTCTTGCTGCGTGTCCGTCATGGCTGATCCTCCTGTGCACGGTCGTCGCGGTCGTCTTCCTCGTCCTGCTCCCGCCCCGTGTCCTCCCCCGCCGTGTCCTCCCCCGCGCCGCTCCGGGCGGGCCGGCGGGCTGCCTCCTTCAGCCGGCGGAACTCCTCCTCGCTCATCGGAACTCCGAGCGGGATCTCGGTCGCACCGGTACCGGGGGCTTCGTCGTCCCGGCTCGGGCCGCCGGCGGGGGCCGGGCCGGACTCGTCTCCGCCGGCTCCGCCGGCGGAGGGGTGCTGCGCGCGATCGGGCATCGTCATCGCTCCCGGACGGTGATGGTCAGGCCGGCGTCCTTGCCGAGCACCGGAAGCGCGCGGGCGTTGGGCGGCAGGTCCACCCGGTAGCTCAGCGCGTCGCCGGTCCGTTGGAAGTCGACGGCGTCCGCGGACCCACCCGGCACGCCGGCGGTGATCGGGTCGAAGTCGTCGATGGCGCCGTGCACCTCGGAGTTCCAGGCCAGCCACGCCCGCAGCCCGGTGCCGCCCTCGGAGGGGGCGAGGTCGACGACGAGGGTGTCGTCCCAGTCGGGCACCTGCTCCAGGTGCTCACGGAACCGGAACAAGCCGCCCTGCTCGGGCACCTTGAAGACCCGCAGGGTCAGGCTGTACCGGGCACGGCCGTCATGCTGGCTCTGCGTCTGCCGGGGCTGCTGAGCGGGGTCGAGCAGGAACGTGGTGACCAGCGGCACCGGGGTGTCGACGCTGTCGACCGGTCTGGCCAGCTCCTCGTCGAGCTGGATCGGGCACCAGTGGGCGGCCAGCTGCTCGCTCATCACGATCGGCAGGCCGCGGACGGCGAGCCGCATGTCGGCCTGCCACTCGTCCCGGCCGTCGCCGTCGGACCCGCGCGGCAGCCCGTCGAACTCCACCTGGACCCGCCAGCGGCCGAAGAGGAACCGCCGGAGGTTCTGGTAGCCCTCCTCGGAGTTGACCTCGCCGTAGGACCCGGAGTGCGACTTGTGGACGTAGGCCCGGTTGGCCCGCCTGACGTAGGCGTGCTCGATCCGGACCAGCCCGTCGCTGCGCGGGCCCACCACGACCTTCGACGCGCCGTAGTCCTGGGGATCGGTGCCGACCAGGCAGAAGATGTCATCGACGGAGAACAGCTCAGCGGGCATCTGCTGCGGATCCCAGCACTCGCAGTCCCCCGCGGTGTCACCGAAGGAGGCCCCCGGCGTCAGGTAGCCGTACATCTTCTCCGGCGCGAAGATGTCGGCTCCGGCGGGACCGAACGCCTCCTGCGCCCAGTTCAGCGCGGAGAGCTCGAAGGCGATCCCGCCGTGCGGGGTGCCGTACGTGAAGAGCTTCGCGACGATGTCACGAGCGGGCAACCGGGCGTTCTGGTCGGCATCCGGGAGCTGGCAGACCTTCTGGATCATGCAGCGCGCCACCAGGCCGCCCATCGAGTGGGCCACGATGTTCACCTTGTCCGCGCCGGTCTTCTCCCGGATCAGCAGGATCAGGTCGTACAGGCCGGCCGCCGCCGTCTCGATGTCGAAACCGTCGGCGGTGACGAGCGCGTGCAGCTTGTCGAAGCAGCGGCCCACCAGGCTGCGGTCCGGCGGCGCGACGAAGGTGGTCGCCGCCTGGTCGTAGAAGCGGTACACCCAGATGGACGCCGGCTCGACCGTCTTGGGACCGGCCTCGCGGAGGTAGACGCCCTGGTCGCCGTGCACCAGCAGCTGGTAGCCCTCGTCGGTGATCAGCCGCAGCATCGGGCCCTCGAACTGGTAGTACATCGGGACGCCGTCGCCGTTCACGCGGACGTGCGTGGCGCCCTTGTTGAAGCCGTAGAACGGATCGTCCACCTGCTCGTTGATGCCGGCCGTCGCGCCGGCGAACCCACGCACGTAGACGATGGGCAGCCTCTGCATGGTCCGGCCTCCTCCACCGGGGCCCCTGCGGGAGCGTCGACGCGGGAACCCGGTCCACGGCGGAGGTCAGTGTCGGAGCTGTGGTGTCACCGCGGCGTCACCGGGCCGGCGCCCAGCTGCCCGTCGGGGGGCGCCGGCCTCCGGCCTCGTCAGTACCAGGAGTTCCGCTTCCAGAAGGCCCAGGCCGCGCACGGGCTGCCGTAGCGGTTGTCGATGTAGATCAGGCCGGCATCGATCTGCCGGTACGGGTCCGAGGTCTTGGCGATCCCGGTGGTGGCCCACGTGGCGTTGAGGAACTGCGGGATGCCGTAGGCGGAGCTCGTCGGGTTCTGCGCCCGCGGGTTCCAGCCGCTCTCGCGCTGCCAGAGCTTGATCAGGCAGGAGGACTGGGTGGAGTTCCCCACCTGCCCGCTCGCGTAGGACTGGTAGGCCTGCGCGCCGGACGCCGCCTGCGCCACGGACTGCCCGGCGAAGGCGAACGCGAGGCACATCGCGACCACGGCCGCCGCGCGGTTCACGAGGCGGTGGGTGGCGCCGCCGCGCGGTTGCGGCCGGCCGGGGGTCACGGAGATCTGGGTCAGGGCCTGCTCGGTAGCTGGCTGCTCTGCTGGGTGATCCATGGCGGGAGCTCCTCGGCGGGGGCCGGCGCCGCTGGTCGGAGCGGCGGCCGGGATCGGACCTGATGGGATCGACACGGCTACTGGGCGTGCGGCACCGACCGGAGAGCAGGCTGCTGCTGTCCGGCTGGGCGCGGTCAGGCGGTGCGCGGGCTGGGCGGGGACGTGCGGCGGTGAACCGGCTACGTGCGGAGACGGGGAACTCGACGCCCCGGACTGCGGTCGTGGGCGGGGATCTCGAGGACCCGTGGGGTCACCATGCGGTGGCTCCGTTCTCCCATGGCCGCCTCCCGGGTTAGCTGACGGGTTCGGGCGGGGATCGGCCCTACCCGCCTCCGAGCGGGTGCTCGGCGGCGGGATTCACCCCACGGTCGTTCGGTGGGTCCCCGGTTCGCGGGTGCGACTCGGCGGCATCCGCCCGGGCACCCCGGAAGGGGAGGACGACCCGGCCGGACGCACAGAACCTAGGAGGCGGCTGCGAACCAGCACAACCCGGAGGTTGAAATTTGTGGGGTTTTGTCGGCCCGGCGCCACGCG
>JAICZD010000297.1 GCA_025933855.1 Modestobacter sp.
AGGCGCCGCGGGCCGCCGGGTGGGCCGCGGCGGTGGGGGAGGCACTGCTGGCCGGGCCGCTGGAAGTCGCGGTCAGCGGCCCGGCCGGACCCGAGCGGAACGCGCTCGCCGCGGTCGCCCGGGCCTCGACCAGCCCCGGCGCGGTGGTCGTGGTGGGGGAGCCGGACGCACCCGGCGTTCCGCTGATCGCCGACCGGCCGGCCCGGAACGGCCGGCCGGCGGCGTACGTCTGCCGGGGTTTCGTCTGCTCGGCCCCGGTCGTCGACGTGTCCGCTCTCGGCGCAGCGATGCGGCCGAACACCGTCTGATTACACGATTACAGTGTGCGTGTCGGCGTCATCGAGGAGGACACCATGCACGCACACCACCGCTTCCCCCCGGAAGGCTTCCCGGGCCGGGGACGCGCCCGCGGCCGCGCGGCGGACACACCCCCGCCGGTCGACCGCGCCGAGGTGGCCGGCTGGTTCGCCGGCCGGCTGCCCGACGACTGGTTCACCGGGCCGGTCGAGCTGCTCATCGACCGCGACGAGATCACCGTCGTCGGCACCGTGCCCGAGCCGGATCCGGGGGACGGCGACGCCGCCGCGGCGCGGGCCGGGCGCATCTCCCGGTTCCGCGAGCAGACCCGCGAGCAGCGGATGGCGATCGCCGACGTCGCGCAGGCCCGCTACGGCCGCTCGGTGGCCTGGGGTGCCCGCTGCGGCGACACCCGTGAGCTGTTCACCACGCTCTCGGTTCCGGTGATGACCCGGCTGCGCCAGCCCGAACGCCAGGTACTCGACACCCTGGTCGACGCCGGCGTGGCCCGGTCGCGCTCGGAGGCGCTGGCCTGGTCCGTCCGCCTGGTCGGCGAGCACACCGAGCAGTGGCTGTCCGAGCTGCGCGCGGCGATGGCCTCGGTCGAGGAGGTCCGCGCCCGCGGCCCGCAGTAAGAGGACCCTCCTGCCCCCCGCCCCTCGCACGCTCGGGGCGGGACCCTGCAGGAGGGCCGAAGGTGCCGTCCCGGCTGGCGTTGAGCTGCTCCGTCGTGCCTGCGCGGAGCCCTCCGGGCCCCACTCGGCGCGACCCGGACCGGCGGTATACGTCCTGCTGGAACACTGGGTGGCGTGCCATCGAACCTGGAGCCCACCGTCACCGACGTCCTGGTGGTGGGTGCCGGTCCCGCGGGTTCGGCGGCCGCCGCCTGGGCGGCCCGCAGCGGAGCCGACGTCGTGCTGGCCGACGCTGCGGTCTTCCCGCGTGACAAGACCTGCGGCGACGGGCTGACCCCCCGGGCGATCGCCGAGCTGGACCTGCTCGGGCTCGGCGACTGGGTGCGGTCGCAGGGGCGCAACCGCGGGCTGCGTGCCGCCGGGTTCGGCCAGGAACTGCTGCTGCCCTGGCCCGGCGGATCACTGCCCGACCACGGCGGGGCCGTGCCGCGCACCGAGCTCGACGACCGGATCCGCCGGGTCGCCGTGGACGCCGGTGCCCTGCCGCTGGAGGGCGCCAGGGCCGTGGACGTCGTCCGGGACGGCGAGCGGGTCGGCGGCGTGGTGTTCCGCCGTCCGGACGGGACGACGCGCACCGTGGCCTGCCGACGGCTGGTCGTGGCCGACGGCGCCCGCTCGCCGCTGGGCCGGATCCTGGGCCGGGAGTGGCACCGGGACACCGCCTACGGCGTGGCCGCCCGCGGCTACGTCACCTCCGGCCGCAGCGACGACGAATGGATCTCCTCCCACCTGGAGCTGCGCGGCTCGGACGGCGAGCTGCTGTCCGGCTACGGCTGGGTCTTCCCGCTCGGCGGGGGCGAGGTCAACATCGGTGTCGGCACGCTGGCCACCGCCCGCCGTCCGGCCGGGGTGCAGCTCAAGGCACTGCTGGACGTCTACGCCGGGCAGCGCCGGTCGGAGTGGCAGCTGGACGGCGACGTCCGGGCCCCGGCGAGCGCGCTGCTGCCGATGGGCGGCGCGGTCTCCGGTGTCGCCGGGCGCAACTGGGCGCTGGTCGGGGACGCCGCGGGCTGCGTCAACCCGCTGAACGGCGAGGGCATCGACTACGGCCTGGAGACCGGGCGCACCGTGGCCGGGCTGCTGGACCAGCCGGACTGGTCGCTGGCCTGGCCGGCGACGCTGCGGGCGCACTACGGAGAGGCCTTCTCCATCGCCCGCCGGCTGGCCGGGCTGCTCACGCTGCCCCGTTTCCTGCCCGCGGCCGGCCCGGTGGGCATGCGCTCCCGCACCCTGATGACCGTGGCGCTGCGGGTGATGGGCAACCTGGTCACCGATGCCGACCGTGACCTCACTGCCCGCGCCTGGCGGACGGCCGGCCGGTTGTCGGTGCGGCTGGACAAGCGGCCGCCGTTCCCGGCCGCCGATCTCCGGGCCGCCTGAGCAGGTCGACCGGCCCGACGCGCTAGCTCCGCTCGATCGTGGCGAACCAGGCCGGTGCGCCGTCCTCGCCGTGGAACCTCGTCCGGACCCGGTCCGGGCGGATGGCCG
>JAICZD010000275.1 GCA_025933855.1 Modestobacter sp.
CCGCGCGGCTGGTCGCCGCGCGCGGGGCGGCCGCGACGTACCAGGCGGTGACCGGCAAGCTGCCGCCCGGCGTGAACGTCGACAGCGCCGCTTGATAGAAGGACCCCGTCCTCCTCACCCCTCGCACGCTCAGGGCGGGACCCTGCACGGGGGCCGCGCGGAGCCGGTGCGGCCCGGGCATCACCCCTCGGAGCGGGCCAGGCGCAGGGCGATGCCGTCGAGGATGTCGTGCTCGCTGACCACGACCTCGGCCAGTCCGAAGGTGTCCATCACCACCCGCAGGATGAGGGCGCCGGCGCCGATCACGTCGACCCGGCCCGGGTGCATCACCGGCAGCGCGGCGCGGCGCTCCCGGGTGGCGGCCAGCAGCTCGGCGGACACCGACCGGACGGCGGCGACGGGGATCCGGGAGCCGTGGATGGCCACCGGGTCGTAGGCGGGCAGCTGCAGCGCCAGGGCGGCGACGGTGGTCACCGAGCCGGCCAGCCCCACCAGCGTGCGCGCCCGGCTGACCGGCACCTCCTCCACGACCAGGTCCAGCGCCGGGCGGATGTCGGCCTCGGCGGCCGCCACCTCCGCCGCCGCCGGGGGGTCGCCGTGCAGGTGCCGTTCGGTGAGGCGGACGCAGCCGACGTCCACCGACCGGGCCGCCCGGACCCCGTCGGCGTCCCCGAGCACGAACTCGGTGGAGCCGCCGCCGATGTCGACCACCAGGTAGGGCGGCTGCGGATCGGCCGCGCCGTGCGCGCGGGCGGCCACGGCCAGCGACGCGGTGGCGCCCAGGTAGGACAGCCCCGCCTCCTCCACCCCGGTGGCCACGTCGGGCAGCCGGCCGAGGGTGGCGAGCACCATGGCCTCGAAGTCGGCCCGGTTCCGCGCGTCCCGGGTCGCGCTGGTCGCCACCATCCGCACCCGTTCGGCGCCCAGCTCGCGCAGCTGTGCGGTGTACTCGGCGAGCACCCGGCGGGTGCGCTCGATCGCCTGCGGGGCGAGCCGGCCGGTGGCGTCCACCCCTTCACCGAGCCGGACGATCTCCATCCGCCGCAGCACGTCGGTGTGCGCTCCCTCGGCGGGCACGTCGGCGACCAGCAGCCGGATGGAGTTGGTGCCGCAGTCGATCGCGGCGACGCGGGTCACGGCTGCCGGTCCTGCGCCGAGGGGGCTGCGCACGGGCCGGCGGCCCACCACTCCCCCATCTCGGCGACCGCGCGGTCACCGATGGGGTTGACGCCGGGGCCGGCGGCCAGCGCGTGCCCGGCGAGCGCGTGCAGGCACTTCACCCGGTCGGGCATCCCACCGGCGCTGGCCCGGGTCGGCAGCACGTCCCGGGCGTCGCGGGTGGCCAGGAACGCCTCGTGCGCGGCGCGGTACCCGGCGGCCAATGCTGCGTCGGTGGCCAGCTGGTCCTGCCACTCGCGCATCCGACCGGCGGACTCCAGCCGGCTGGCCGCGGCGGTGGCCCGCGGGCAGGTCAGGTAGTACAGCGTCGGGAACGGCGTCCCGTCCTCCAGCCGGGGCGAGGTCTCCACGACGTCGGGCTGCCCGCAGGGACAGCGGTGGACGACGCCGGCCAGCGCCCGGGGCGGACGGCCCAGCTGGCGGCCGATGAGATCGCGCTCGGCCGGCGCGACGGGCGCGGGTGCAGGCAACCGGGTGCCGGGGTGGGTCACCGGTCGAGTCTGCGGGAGCCGCCCAGCCGCCCGCGCACGCCCCCCTGGCGACCTACAGCAACGGCCCGCTCGCAGGGCCACCGTGCGGCCCCGCTGCAGGGTCCCGCCGCGAGCGTGCGAGCGGTGGGGGGCAGCGGGGTCCTTCGACTTCAACCGTCCGCGGCCGCCAGGGAGTCGAGCAGTGCGGTGTACCACGGCACTGCGGTGCCCGGGCCGGACCGCCCTGCGGTCGTTCCCTTCCCGGAGGCGTCCGCGGTGTCCCCGGCGTCCCCGGCGTCGCCGACCACGACCAGCCGGTCGCCGGGCAGCACGTAGGTGAGTCGCTTGCGGGCCTGCTGGGTGATGTAGGCGGGATCGGCCTGGCGGTCCAGTTGCGCCTGCAGGTCCGCGGCCCGCTCGGTCAGCGCGTGGTGCTCGGCGGCCAGCTCGGCCAGCGCCTGGCGCCCCGCCACGTACTGCCGGACCGGGCCGGCGAGGGTGAGGGCCAGCAGCAGCACCAGGGCGCCGAGCAGCATGGCCCGGCCGGTGAAGCGGGGACGGCGGCGGGTGGCCGTGCCGCTCCGGCGGGGTGCGCGGGTGCGCCGGCGTCCCGGGCGGCTGTCGCCGGTGCCACGGTTGGCCGCCCACACGGGGCGCGAGGAGGCCCGGCGGCGGCTGCCGCCGGGCCTGCCCGGCCGGGTGCGGGCCGAGCTCACCGGGCGCTCAGTCCCCGGTACCGACGGTCAGCCGCGGAAAGGCGGCGGCACCGGCGTAGCGGGCGGCGTCGTCGAGCTCCTCCTCGATGCGCAGCAGCTGGTTGTACTTGGCGACCCGCTCGCTGCGGGCCGGCGCGCCGGTCTTGATCTGGCCGCAGTCGGTGGCCACGGCCAGGTCGGCGATCGTGGTGTCCTCGGTCTCGCCGGAGCGGTGGCTCATCATCGACCGGTAGCCACCCCGGTGCGCCATGGCGACCGCGTCCAGCGTCTCGGTGAGCGTGCCGATCTGGTTGACCTTGACCAGCAGGGCGTTGGCCGCGCCGCGGGCGATGCCGTCGGCCAGCCGGCGCGGGTTGGTGACGAACAGGTCGTCGCCGACGACCTGCACGCGGTCGCCGAGGGCTGCGGTGAGCGCCACCCAGCCGTCCCAGTCCTCCTCCGAGAGCGGGTCCTCGATGGACACGATCGGATAGGCGTCGACCAGGCCGCGGTAGTACTCGGTCAGGTCGTCGGCGGACAGCGTCTTGCCCTCGAACGCGTAGCCCGCCTCGCTGTGGAACTCGGTGGCGGCGACGTCCAGGGCGAAGGCGACGTCCGTGCCGACGCGGTAGCCGGCGTTCTGCACCGCCTCGACGATCAGGTCGAGCGCGTCGCGGTTGCTCGGCAGCGACGGGGCGAAACCGCCCTCGTCGCCCAGGCCGGTGGCCAGGCCGCGCTTCTTCAGCACCGACTTCAGCGCGTGGTAGGTCTCGGTGCCCATCGCCAGCGCCTCGGCGAAGGTGGTGGCGCCGATGGGGGCGATCATGAACTCCTGGACGTCGACGTTGCTGTCGGCGTGCGCGCCGCCGTTGAGGATGTTCATCATCGGCACCGGCAGCAGGTGCGCCGAGGGGCCGCCGACGTAGCGGAACAGCGGCAGGCCGGCGGACTCGGCCGCGGCCCTGGCGACCGCGAGGCTGACACCGAGGACGGCGTTGGCACCCAGCCGGGACTTGTCCGGGGTTCCGTCGAGGTCGATCAGCCGCTGGTCCACCAGCCGCTGCTCGGACGCGTCGTAGCCGAGCAGCTCCGGGCCGATGACGTCCTCCACGCCGTCGACCGCGCCCCGCACGCCCTTGCCGTTGTAGCGGTCGCCGCCGTCCCGGAGCTCCACCGCCTCGAAGGCGCCGGTGGAGGCGCCGCTGGGCACCGCAGCGCGCCCGAGCGTCCCGTCGGCGAGGACGACCTCGACCTCCACGGTGGGGTTTCCGCGCGAGTCCAGGATCTCCCGCGCGCTGACTGCCTCGATGCTGGCCACGGCGAGCAGCCTAGCCAGCTCGGCACCTCCAGGGGGACACCGCGCCGGTCCGCGACGGCCGGCCCCGGCCGCAGCGGCCTGCGACCTCCGCGGGAGGAGCCGGTGGGCCTGCGCGGGAGCGGCCGGCCGGGCGGCC
>JAICZD010000191.1 GCA_025933855.1 Modestobacter sp.
AGGTCCTTGTGCGGGCCGTCCTGCAGGTTCTGGTCGGCGGTGTAGGCGTGGATCGTGGTCATCAGGCCGCGCTCGATGCCGAAGGCGTCGTTGAGCACCTTGGCCAGCGGCGCCAGGCAGTTGGTGGTGCAGGAGGCGTTGCTGATGATCGTCTGCGAGCCGTCGTACTGGTCGTCGTTGACGCCCATGACGATGGTGAGGTCGTCGCCGGTGGCCGGCGCCGAGATGATGACCTTCTTCGCGCCGCCGGCGTCGACGTGCTTGCGGGCGTCGCCGGCCTTGGTGAAGAAGCCGGTGGACTCGACCACGACGTCCACGCCCAGGTCGCCCCAGGGCAGGTTCGCCGGGTCACGCTCGGCGAGCACCTTGATGGTGGCGCCGCCGACCTTGATGCCGTCGCCGACCACCGAGACCTCCTCGCTCAGCTTGCCGAGGATGCTGTCGTACTTCAGCAGGTGCGCCAGCGTCTCGGGGGTGGTCAGGTCGTTGACCGCCACGACCTCGATGTCCTTGCCGCTGGCCGCGGCCGCGCGCCAGAAGTTGCGCCCGATCCGACCGAAACCGTTGATCCCGACCCGTACCGTCACTGAAGACCTCCATGAGCCGACCTGCTCACCGGTGACCGTGCGGGTGCGCGGCCACATGTCGCTGCGAGCCTATCGGCCCCGCACGGTCGCGGCCCGGTGCGGGACGAACCCCCGGGTCGGAGGGCTCACTGCGCCAGCATGTCGTCGGTGACCACCGATTCGGTGTCCGGGATGCCGAGGTCCTTGGCCCGCTTGTCGGCCATCGCCAGCAGCCGGCGGATCCGGCCGGCGACGGCGTCCTTGGTCATCGGCGGGTCGGCCCGCTGCCCCAGCTCCTCCAGCGACGCCTGGCCGAACTCCAGCCGCAGCCGGCCGGCCACCAGCAGGTGCTCGGGGGCGTCGTCGGCGAGGATCTCCAGGGCCCGTTCGACCCGGGCGCTGGCGGCCACCGCGGCGCGCGCGGAGCGGCGCAGGTTGGCGTCGTCGAAGTTGGCCAGCCGGTTGGCCGTCGCCCGGACCTCGCGGCGCATCCGCCGCTCCTCCCAGGCCAGCACCGCGTCGTGCGCGCCCATCCGGGTGAGCAGCGCGCTGATCGCGTCGCCGTCCCGGACCACCACCCGGTCGGTGCCGCGGACCTCCCGCGCCTTGGCCGCGATGCCCAGCCGGCGGGCGGCACCGACCAGCGCCATCGCCGCCTCCGGGCCGGGGCAGGTCACCTCCAGCGAGGAGGACCGGCCCGGCTCGGTCAGCGAGCCGTGCGCGAGGAACGCCCCGCGCCAGGCCGCCTCGGCGTCGCCGATGCCACCGGAGACCACCGCCGGCGGCAGCCCCCGCACCGGGCGGCCGCGCTGGTCGACCAGGCCGGTCTGCCGGGCCAGCCCCTCGCCGTGCTTGGCGATCCGGACCAGGTAGCGCACCCCGCGGCGGATGTTGCCGCCGGCCAGCACGCTGACCCCGCTGGTGTAGCCGTAGACCTCGCTGATGTCGCGACGCAGCCGGCGGGCCACCGAGCCGGTGTCCAGCTCGGCCTCGATCACCACCCGGCCACCCACGATGTGCAGACCGCCCGAGAAGCGCAGCAGTGCCGTGACCTCCGCCTTGCGCTCGGAGGTCTTGGTGCACTCGACCCGGGAGAGCTCGTCCTTGACCATCGCGGTCATCGCCATGCCGTCCACCCTCCTGTACGCCCGGGACGACCGGCCGGCGAGCGGTGCGTCGTACCCATGAGCGGTCTCCCTTCCCCCTGTGAGCCGGCCTCCCGTGTGGCGGCCGGCGCTCCGGAGACCCGGAGCTCCGCCGTCGCTGCCCGCCCGGTCACCGCGCACCGGCCAGCGAGGCCAGTGCGGCGGCGAGCCGCGCGGGGTCGTGCCGTGGCGCGCCGTCGGGTGCGGCCACCGGGGCCAGGACCAGTTCGGCACCGCATCCCTGCACAGCAGACAGCAGACCACGCCGGTCAACAACCGCAGACGCATCCGCGATCACAGTGTGCAGCGACACGCCTTCGGCGTGGGCGAGCAGGACCTGCAGGTGCTCCTGCGGGGAGAACCCGTCCGTCTCACCCGGTTGCGGTTCCAGGTTCAGCACCACCACCACCTTCGCCGTCGTCGCCGCCAGGGCCGCCCGCAGCCGCGGAACCAGGAGGTGCGGCAGGACAGAGGTGTACCAGGAGCCCGGCCCGAGGCAGACCACATCCGCCTCCGCGATCGCACTCAGCACGGCCGCGGACACCGGCGGATCCGCCGGGGACACCCGGATGTCCCGCACCCGGCCCGGCGTCGAGGCGATCGCCACCTGCCCGCGGATCCGCCGCGACCCCACCGGGTCGTCGGGGTCGACGCTGGCCACGGTCGCCACCAGGTCCAGCGGGACCTGGGCCATCGGCAGCACCCGGCCCGAGGCGGCCAGCAGCCCGGCCAGCACGTCCAGCGCCCGGACGGCGTCCCCGGCGTACATCTCGGTCAGGCCGGTGAGCACCAGGTTGCCGACCGGGTGCCCGGCGAGCACGCCGGAGCCGCCGAACCGGTGCTGCAGCAGCGCCGCGATCTCCTGGGTCCGGGGGCCGTCGCCGGCCAGCGCGGCCAGCGCCATCCGCAGGTCGCCGGGCGGCAGCACCGGCATCTCGCGGCGGATCCGGCCGGAGGACCCGCCGTCGTCGGCGACGGTCACGACCGCGGTCAGCCGGTCGGTGAGCTGCCGCCAGGCCGACAGCGCGGCCGCCAGACCGTGACCGCCGCCCAGCGCCACCACCCGGGGCCCGTCGGCCACGCGGCGGGAGCCGGTGACCGGCACAGGTACCGGGGGCGGCACGGGCGGCGGCGCGGTGATGCGCACCAGCCCGTCGCCGGTCTCCTCCGCGGGCACTACTCGCGGCCCAGGTCACGGTGGCGGGCGGTGGCCGGCACCCCGTCGGCGGTCAGCCGGCGGGCGAACTCCTCGGCGATGGCCACGCTGCGGTGCTTGCCGCCGGTGCAGCCGACCGCCAGCGTCAGGTAGCGCTTGCCCTCCCGGCGGTAGCCGGGGACGAGCAGCCGCAGCACCTCGGTGTAGCGGTCGAGGAACTCCCCGGCGCCGGCCTGCCCGAGCACGTAGTCGCGGACCTCGGAGTCGCGGCCGGTCATCGCCCGCAGCTCGGGCACCCAGTGCGGGTTGGGCAGGAACCGGGCGTCCACCACCAGGTCGGCGTCCAGCGGCAGCCCGTACTTGAAGCCGAAGCTGAGCACGGTGGCGACCACGGGCGGCGTGGCGTCGTCGTGCTCGACGAAGGCCGCTTCCAGGGTGGCGCGCAGCTGGTGCACGTTCAGGTCGCTGGTGTCCACCCACAGGTCCGCCTCGCCGGCGATGCCGGTCAGCAGCTCCCGCTCCGCGTCGATGCCGTCGATCAGCCGGCCGCTGCCCTGCAGCGGGTGCTCACGGCGGACGGACTCGTAGCGCCGGATGAGCACCTCGTTGCGGGCGTGCACGTACACCACCCGTGGGCGGTGCCCGGCCCCGGCGAGCTGCCGGATCGACTCCTGCAGGTCGGTGGAGAACGCCCGGCTGCGGACGTCGACGACGGCGGCGAACCGGCGGACGTCGCCGCGGGCGCCGAGCTCGACCATCGGCTGCAACAACGCCGGCGGCAGGTTGTCGACGACGAAGAAGCCGAGGTCCTCCAGCACGCGCCCGGCCGAGTTCTTGCCCGCCCCGGACAGCCCGGTGACGACGACGACGTCGAGGGGGGGCACCTCCGTACTGCTGCCGTCCTCGGACGGCGGGACGTCGCGCTGGGGGCCCGCGCCGCCGGGGAGGGTGCCTTCCTGCCGGCCGGTGACGCTCATGCTCCGGTGCCCGCGGGCACGCCCGTCGCCTCGGGCTCGGCGGGCTCGGCGACGGCCGCGAGCACCGCCTCGGCGGTCCGCCGGCCGATGCCGGGCACGGCCATCAGCTCCTCGACGGTGGCGGCCCGCAGCCGCTTCAGTGACCCGAACTGCTTCATCAGCGCCTTTCGCCGGGTCTCACCGAGACCGGGGACGTCGTCGAGGAGCGAGACCAGCATCGTGCTGGATCTCTTCTGCCGGTGGTAGGTGATCGCGAACCGGTGCGCCTCGTCGCGCACCCGCTGCAACAGGTACAGCGCCTCGGAGGTGCGCGGCAGGATGACCGGATCGGGGTCGTCCGGGAGCCACACCTCCTCCATCCGCTTGGCCAGCCCGCAGACGGCGACGTCCACGATGCCGAGCTCGGACAGCGACCGGCTGGCCGCCGCCACCTGCGGGGCACCGCCGTCGACGACCAGCAGGTTCGGCGGATAGGCGAAGCGGCGCGGCCGGCCCTCCTCGGCGGCCACCCCCTGCTCGTCCCGCCGGTCCGCCTCCTCCTTCAGGTGCCGGGCGAACCGGCGGCGGACGACCTCGGCCATCGCTGCGGTGTCGTCGGTGCCCTGCGCCACGGCGAACCGGCGGTAGTCGGACTTCTTCGCCAGGCCGTCCTCGAACACCACCATGCTGGCCACCACGTTGGTGCCCTGCACGTGCGAGATGTCGATGCACTCGATCCGCAGCGGGGCGTCGGGCAGGTCCAGCGCCTCCTGGAGCTCCGACAGGGCCAGCGAGCGGGCGGTGAGGTCGCTGGCCCGCTTGACCCGGTGCCGGGCGAAGGACTCCTTGGCGTTGCGCTCGACGGTCTCCATCAGGCTGCGCTTGTCGCCGCGCTGCGGCACCCGCAGCGAGACGCGGGAGCCGCGCAGCTCGCCGAGCAGCTCGGCGTAGACGTCGGCGTCCTCGGGGAGCTCGGGCACCAGGACCTCGCGCGGCACCCACTCCCCCGGCTCCCCGCTGCCGGTCTGCTCATCGACGCCGCCGTAGACCTGCAGCAGGAACTGCTCGACCAGCTGGCCGGTGGTGACGTCCTCGACCTTGTCGATGATCCAGCCGCGCTGGCCGCGGACCCGCCCGCCGCGGACGTGGAAGACCTGGACGGCGGCCTCCAGCTCGTCCTGCGCGAAGGCGACGACGTCGGCGTCGGTGCCGTCGCCCAGGACGACCGCCTGCTTCTCCAGGGCGCGCCGCAGCGCACCCAGGTCGTCGCGGAGCCGGGCGGCCTTCTCGTACTCCAGGTCCGCTGCGGCCTGCGCCATCTGCCGCTCCAGCCGGCGGATCATCTGGTCGGTGCGGCCGCCCATGAAGTCGCAGAAGTCCTCGACGATCTGCCGGTGCTCCTCGGCGCTGACCCGACCCACGCAGGGCGCCGAGCACTTGCCGATGTAGCCGAGCAGGCAGGGCCGGCCGATCTGCCCGGCCCGCTTGAAGACGCCGGTCGAGCAGGTGCGGGCGGGGAAGACGCGGGTGAGCGTGTCCAGCGTCTCCCGGATGGCCCAGGCGTGCGCGTAGGGGCCGAAGTAGCGGACGCCCTTGCGCTTGGGGCCGCGCATGACCTGCAGCCGGGGGAACTCCTCGTTCAGCGTCACGGCCAGGCTCGGGTAGCTCTTGTCGTCGCGGTAGCGGACGTTGAAGCGGGGGTCGAACTCCTTGATCCAGTTGTACTCGAGCTGGAGGGCCTCGACCTCGGTGCCGACGACGGTCCACTCGACGCTGCCGGCCGTGGTGACCATCTGCCGGGTGCGTGGGTGCAGCCCGGCGACGTCGGCGAAGTAGCTGTTCAGCCGCTGCCGGAGGTTCTTGGCCTTGCCGACGTAGACGACCCGGCCGGCCGGGTCGCGGAACTTGTAGACCCCGGGGTCCTCCGGGATGCTGCCGACCGCTGGGCGGTACGTGGACGGGTCGGGCATGACTCCAGGTTAGGTGGGCTCACTGACAGTCCGACGGGCCGCCTGCCCCGGGGGGGACCGGTCCCCCCGGGGCGGTGGGTCAGCCGGCCGTCTTGCGGGCCCGCTTCCTGGGGGCCGCGGCGGCGGCGACGGACGCCGGGTCGAGGATCTGGGCGAGGAACCGCCCGGTGTGGCTCTCCGGCACGGACGCGACGAACTCCGGCGGCCCCTCGGCGACGACCGTGCCGCCGCGGAACCCGCCCTCCGGGCCCATGTCGACCAGCCAGTCGGCGCTCTTGATGACGTCGAGGTTGTGCTCGATGACGATGACCGAGTTGCCCTTGTCGACCAGGCCCTGGATCACCAGCAGCAGCTTGCGGATGTCCTCGAAGTGCAGGCCGGTGGTCGGCTCGTCGAGGACGTAGATCGTCCGGCCGGTCGACCGCTTCTGCAGCTCGCTGGCCAGCTTCACCCGCTGCGCCTCACCGCCGGAGAGGGTCGGCGCGGGCTGGCCGAGCCGCACGTAGCCCAGGCCGACGTCCGTCAGGGTCTTCAGGTGCCGGGAGATCGCCGGGATCGCCTCGAAGAAGCCCGCGGCCTCCTCGATCGGCATGTCGAGCACCTCGGCGATGTTCTTGCCCTTGAAGTGCACCTCGAGCGTCTCGCGGTTGTACCGCGCGCCGTGACAGACCTCGCACGGGACG
>JAICZD010000296.1 GCA_025933855.1 Modestobacter sp.
GGTAGGACAGCGTCGAAGCTACGCCGCTCGTGAATCTTTTCCCAAATCGAGGACGGCTGTGTTATAGGCCTCCCAGGGTGCCGGCGGGCGTGCTCAGCGGGCCAGCGCGGCGCGAAATCGCGGCTCCTCGACGCGCCAGTAGCCGTGCTCCTTGCCGTCGATCAGGATGACCGGCACGCGGTCGGAGTACTCCGCGCGGCGGGCCGGGTCGGCGTCCACGTCCAGCTCGCTGTAGCCGAAGCCGAGCTCGCCCGCGAGCCGGCGCAGGGTCGCCTCGGCGTCCTGGCACAGGTGGCAGCCGGTCCGGGTGATCAGCGTGACCTCTCGGTCAGCCACGGCCATCGCGCTCCTCCTCGGTGCCCTCGCCGGCTCTCGCGGCGAGCATCCACTTGGTGATCTTGCCGGTCACCGTGTGGGGCAGCGCATCGACCACGGTGATGCGCGCGGGCAGCTTGAACCGGGCCAGTGAGCGGGACGCCGCTTCCAGCAACTCATCCGGGCGAAGGTCCGCCCCGGCAACCGGCACCACATACGCCTGCACCGCCTCCCCGGCCCGGTCGTCCGGGACGCCGATCACGGCGACCTCGGCCACGCCGGGCTCGGCCGCCAGGACGGCCTCCACCTCGGCCGGATACACGTTGAAGCCGTTGACCACGACCAGTTCGGCCGAGCGCCCCACCAGGCAGAGCGCGCCGGAGTCGTCCTGCACGGCCAGGTCGCCGGTAGCGAACCAGCCGCCGGCATCCGGCCCGCCCACTCCCCCTCCCCCTCCGGACCAGTAGCCGGAGAACAGGTTCGGTCCGCGCACGAACACCCGGCCGGGGTCACCCGGCTCGCTCACGCTGCCGTCGGCGTCGCGCAACTCGACCTCGACGCCCGGGATCGGCCGGCCCACCGAGCCCGCCGACGGCAGGTCCCCGGGACCGGTGATCGCCACCACCGGTGCGGCCTCGGTCAGCCCGTAGCCGTTGCGCAGCGACACCCCGAGCGCGGCGTACCCCTCGACGACTGCCGGGGTGAGGGTGGCCGACCCGGAGATCGCGGTCCGCACCCCGGAGAACGACACCGCGGCGCCGGGCCGGCCCAGCCAGGCCGCGTACTGCCCGGGCACGCCGATCACCGCCGTGACCCGCTCGCTTCGGATCGTGTCCAGGCTGGCAGCCGGGTCGAACCGGTCGGCGAGGACAGCGGTCGCGCCCACCCGCAACGCCATGCCCAGTCCGGCGTTGAGGCCGAACACGTGGCTGAGCGGCAGCGGCACGTAAAGCACGTCCGTACCGGTCAGCAGTGCCGGCTCGACGGCGGCGAGCTGGTCCAGGTTCGCCATCAGCGCCCGCACCGACAAGATGGCGCCGCGGGGGCGCCCGTCGGTACCGCTGGTGTAGAGCAGGACGGCCGTGCTCTCGCCGGTGCGGTCGGCGCCCGGGTCCTCGGCGGTGGGTGCGGCCGCGAGCAGCGCGCGCCCGGTGGCGGCGTCCAGGTGCAGCGCCGCGCCACAGTCGGCGGTGACGTGCTCGAGTTCCGGGCCGGTGTAGGCCGGATTCACCGGGACCGCGACCAGGCCGGCACGCAGCGCACCGAGGTACAGCAGGGCGAAGTCGATGCCGGTGGCCAGGCTCAGCGTCACCCGGTCCCCGGGTGCGGTCCCGGCCGCGCGCAACGCCGCCGCCGCGCGGGTCACCTGCGCGTCCAGCTCTGCCCAGCTGAGCCTGGTGGTGGCCGCGACGAGGGCGGTGGCGTCGGGCCGTTCGGACGCCCGGTGACGCACCAGATCGGACGGTCCGCGGGCGGGCGGGCGATTCACCGATCCCCCTCTCGTCGGTCCACGGGAAAGCAGGTGGTGTCCGGAAGGTACCCAGAACCGCGATTCAACGGTACCGTTAGCGCCTGTTTCACACACGGCGGAGTCCCCCCACCTTCGCCCGCCGTGGAAAGGGTGCTACGCATGCCGGGTGCAGCACGGTTCCAGCCAGGGTCGAGCGACCCTGCGCGGGGCTGGCGGGCGCTCGCGGAGCTGGTCGTCGCCGCCGCTGCCGAGCTGGGGCTGCGTCCGGCCGCCGACGGACCGATCGTTCACGGACCGCTCGCACACCCACCGCTGGTCGCCGGGTCCCGCGTCCAGGTCGCCATGGCCGTCGACGTCACCACCGGCCAGCACCGCTCGCTGCGCGGCGGCCTGCGCGCCCGCGGCAGCAACGCCCAGGCAACCGCGCCGCGAGAGCCGGTCGAGGAGCAGCACAGCGAGGTCTGGCAACTCGTCAGCCGCGCACAGCAGGGGGACGGCGAGGCGTTCGGGCAGCTGTACGACCGCTACGTCGACTCGGTGTATCGCTTCATCTACTTCCGGGTGAACGACCGGGCCCTGGCCGAGGACTTCACCAGCGAGACGTTCCTGCGCGCCCTGCGCCGCATCGGCACCATCACCTACCAGGGGCGTGACATCGGCGCCTGGTTCGTCACCATCGCCCGCAACATCGTGTTCGACCACATGAAA
>JAICZD010000167.1 GCA_025933855.1 Modestobacter sp.
GCTAGGGGACCGGCGTCGGCCGCCGCCGGGCTCGGCCGGCCGGCAACCACCGCGGCGCACGCGCTCAGGGTGAGGACTGCGGAGGCGACCAGGACGCCGGGTCGGAAGGCAGCGCGGAACACGGAGGACCCCGTTCGGATGTGGGCCCGGAGCGGACGCCGAGCCGGTCGGGGCCGGAGGTTAGGGACCGGCTCCGTCCTCCACCAGGGCGTCGCGCGCGGAGTCGTCGTCAGCCCTGATAGCCGACCACCCAGACCTGCTGCGTCCCCCGCTGCAGTTGCCCGAGACCACGACGGCGCCGTCCTGATGCGGCGGCGTCCACCACTGCGACACGCGGTCGCACGCAAGCGCCTGCGCCACGACGTCGAGCAGCACTACGGAGTCGCCGTCGTCGACGGCGACCTGCCGGTCCACACCTACGCCTCCCAGCGCCTTCTCGTCCGCGTCGACGGGATCGAGCGTTCCCTCACCGCCGCCGTCGCCGCCCGCTGGGAGCCGGTGCGGCTGTTCGAGCGTGGCTTCGACGAGCTGCCGCCCGCCAGCCCGCCGCGGCTACACCCCGACGGGTACGCCCGCAGCGCACAGTCGTGAACTGGCTGCTCGGCCGACTGGCGGGGAACGACGTCTGACCAGTCGCCCGCCGCGCAGCTACGGTCGGTTGTCTGCATTGAAAGCTTCCTTGTCCCGATCCCGAACGCGAAGGAGCTGGAAGCGCCGCGCGCGCTCGGGCCCACCTACACCGGCGCCGGTGAAGCCTGGACCGCCGAGCTGATGTTTGATCCAGGGGTGACCTGGTCGACCTCGTCATCCTCGGCTGGTCCCGCGCCTCCAGCGCCGGCAGATCCTTCACCGTGCCGCCTGGAACGCCTTGACCAGGGGCGACCAGAACCGCGTCCCTCCAGATCGTGACGATGCCGGCGATCTCCACGGCCGGCTCTCCGGCAATGACAAAGTTGCCCGACGCCTGTCGCCTTCGTCTGTTGGTAGGCGTAAGGATGGGGGCGGGCCGGGAGATCGGGTCTGCGACCGGGCGCGGAGGTGCGGGATGGCGGACGGCGTGGATCCGCCCGTTCGGTTCGCGGTCGTACACGAAAGCGCCCGCACGCGCGTGACCCGGCTGTCGCGCCCGGACCGCGCGCTGATCGTGAAGGAGCCGCTCGGACCGGACGCCGGGCGTCGGCTGCGGCATGAGTTGGCCGTACTGGAGCGCTTGCGCGGTGCCGTGGGCGTGGCACAGCTGGCCGACGAACCACCACACGAGGGCTCGATCGTCCTGACCGACGCCGGCGACCGCACCCTGGCGGATCTGCCGAAACCACTGCCCGCGCGCGACCTGGCCCGGTTGGCGCGGGGGATGGCTCGGGCCTTGGCCGAGGTGCACCGCCGGGAGGTGATCCACCGGGACCTCACCCCGGCCAACGTCGTGGTCGCCGCGGACGGCACGCCGACTCTGGTGGACTTCGCCCTGGCCACGTCGATCGCTGAGATCCGCCCGGAGTTCACGCACCACAGCGAGATCCCGGGGACGCTGGCGTACCTGGCCCCGGAGCAGACCGGGCGGACCGGGCGGGCGGTGGACCAGCGCGCCGACCTGTACGCGCTGGGCGCCGTCCTGTATGAGCTCGGGACCGGCGAGCCGCCCTTCGGCACCGGTGACGCGCTGCGCCTGATACATGATCACCTGGCCCGGCTGCCGACCCCGCCGGCCGACATCAACCGGGACCTGCCCGTACCGTGGTCGAAGATCATTCTGCATCTGCTGGAGAAGGAACCGGACAACCGGTACCAGTCGGCGGACGGCCTGGTTCACGATCTCGAGCGGCTGCGTGACACCAGCGCCGGGCATGGCGAGTTCCGGGTCGGCGAGCACGACTTCCCGGTCCGGCTGCTGGCGCCGTCACGGCTGGTGGGCCGCGAGGAGGCGGTAGCGGCGCTGAAGACCGCGTTCGCGGACGCGCTGGCGGGTCGGTGCGCGGGGGTGGTGATCAGCGGGGCGCCGGGGGTCGGCAAGACGGCGCTGACCGACGAACTGCGGCCGGTGGTGACCGCCAGCGGCGGCTGGTTCGTGGCCGGCAAGTTCGACGAGTACCGCCGGGATCAGGAGTTCAACGCGGTCCAGCAGGCCTTCACGTCGTTCGGAAGGCTGCTGCTGGCCGAACCCGAAGACGAGGTGGCCCCGATCCGCGTCCGGATGCTCCGGGCGCTCGGCGCGAACGCGGGCCTGCTGGCCACGGTGGTGCCGGAGTTCGCGACGCTGCTGGGGCCGGGTGATCTCGGTGATCCGCTGACCGCGGCGGTCCGGGCGCAGCTGGTGGCCGTGGGGGCGCTGCGCGCGGTGGCGTCCAGGAGGCGGCCTCTCGTGGTCTTCATCGACGACTTGCAGTGGGGCGGAGGCGTCCCGCTCGGTTTCGTCGACATGGTGCTCAGCAACGAGGGATCCGAGGGTCTCCTGCTGGTCGCGACGTACCGGGAAGGCCACGTAGACCCGTCGCACCCGCTGGCCGCCATGCTGTCCCGGTGGCGTGAGGCCGCCGTGCCGCACCTGCGGCTCGACAATCTCACCGGGCCCGACCTCACCGCTCTGCTGGGTGAGACGTTGCACGTGACCCCCGCCGCCGCGGCGGGACTGGCCGAGGTGCTCGAGCCGCACTGTCACGGAAACCCGTACGAGACCGTGGAGTTGCTCAATGCGCTGCGCCGCGACGGCGTGCTGACCGCCGCGCCGGACGGGTGGCGGTGGGAGACGGCGGCCGTGCAGGCGCACCTGGCCCGGGCGGAGGCCGGCGGGCTGTCGGCCGCCTGGGTCGCGGCCATGCCCGAGCAGTCCCGGCGGGCGGTCGAGGCGATGGCCTGCCTCGGCGGGCGCGCCAAGCTGAGCGTCCTCGAGGTCGCGATCGCCGCACCGGGCCAGGTCCCCGACCTGCTGGAGCCGGCGCTCCGGGACGGCATCCTGCTGCGGGAGGCCGGGGCCGAGGAGGCGGTGCGGTTCCGGCACGACCGGATCCGCGAAGACGTGCTGAACGGGCTGGGGCCGGATCGGCGGGCCGAGCTGCATCTGGCCATGGCCCGGCGGCTCGCGGCGGTGCCGGACTTCTTCGCCGTCGCGGCGGAGCAGTACCTGCCGGTGGCGGGCATGGTCACCGAGCCGGGCGAGCGCCGGGCGGTGTCCGGGCTGCTGCGACGGGCCGCCGACGAGGTGGCGCAGATCGGCGAGTTTCCGCTGGTGCACGCGCTGCTGTCGGCGGCGCTCACGGTGGCCGACCAGGCCGGCACCGAAGCCCTCATCGAGTTGTACACCCTGCATCACGCCGCGCTGTTCAGTCTGGGGCGGCTGGAGGAGGCGGACGAGGACTACCGAGCGCTGGAGCAACTGGCCGCCACCGTGCTGGACCGCCCGTTCGCGACCGCGCTGCAGGCGAAGGGCCTGACGCACCGCAATCGTTTCACCGAGGCCATCGACCTGGTGATCAGGTCGCTACGCGAGTGCGGCATCGACGTTCCCGACGCCGAACACATGCCGGCGGCTGTCGATCGGCAGTTCGCCGGGCTGTATCAGTGGCTGGACCACACCGACCCCGCCGCCGACATGGCCCGCCCCGACCTCACCGATCCGGCGTTGCTGACCGCGGGCAGCCTGCTCAACGCGATGCTCGCCCCGGTCTACTTCGTCGGTGACCAGGTCACGTACTCCTGGGTGGGTCTGGAGGCGTTGCGGATCTGGACCGAGCACGCGCCGGGCCACACCCTGGTCGGATCGGCGGCCAACGCAGCCTTCCACGCCATCACCCAGCGAGGCGACTACGCCGCGGCGTACCGGGTGGCACGGCGGATCCTGGCGCTGGGCGAGACCCGAGCCTACGAGCCGGACACCTCGCACGCCCGCCTCGTCGTGTCGCTCCTGGACTCATGGTTCGAGCCGGTGGAGAACAGCATCCAGGAGAGCCTGCGTGCTCGGGAAGGGCTGCTCGCGGGCGGTGACCTGGCGAACGCCGGCTACACCTACCACCAGACGGTCGTGGGACTGCTGGACTGTGGGCCGGACCTGGACACCTGCATGGCCCAGGTGCACGCGGCGCAGGCTTTCGCGCGACGGACCGGCACCGCGCAGACCTCTCAGTGGCTGGAGAGCTACCAGTGGCTGGCCGACGTGCTGCGCCGTGAGGGCTCAGCCGCGGAAGCCGAAGCGATCCCGGTCGACCGGTACGCGGGCAACCCGCTGGTAGTGATACACGTGCACCTGTGCCGGGCGATCGCCGCAGCCGTCTTCGGTGACCCGGCCGAAGTAGCGCGACAAGGGGCGGCGGCGGTGCGGCTGCTGCCCGTCACCACCGGGTTCACCATGAGCGCCCTGGCCCGCCCGCTCTACGGGCTCGGCCTGGCCGGACAGGCCCGGTCCGCGCACGGCGACGAGCGTGCCACGCTGCTGGCCGAACTGGACGATGTGCTGCGATGGCTGGGTCCCCGCGCCGCGAACGCGCCGGACAACTTCCTGCACCTGCTGCGGCTCCTGGAGGCGGAACAGGCGTGGGCCATGGGGGACTTCCGCGCCGCGGCCTTCGCGTTCGACTCCGCGTGTCGGGAGGTCCAACGGCGGCGGCGCCCGTGGCACCGGGCGCTGATCGCCGAGCACGCCGGCCGCTTCTACCTGGCTCATGGCCTCGAGCACACCGGCTACGAACTTCTCGCCCAGGCCTGGGAGCAGTACCTCGCGTGGGGGGCCGTGGCCAAAGCCCAACAGATGGAATGGGCCTACCCGGGTCTGAGCCCGTCGGCCGACGGGACCGCCGGCGAGGCCGGTCAGACCGCGGACCACCCGCGCCGGGCCACGGTCACGGCCGGCGCCACCGACCTGCTGGGCATCTTGTCCGCGTCGCGAGCCCTGAGTTCGGAGACCAGCGTCGAACGACTGCACGCCCGCGTCGCCGAGGTGCTGAGCGCAATGACCGGCGCCACCGGCGTGGAGCTCGTGCTCTGGGACGAAGCCCGGCAGGATTGGCGGCTTCCCGGGCCGGCGGGCAGCCGGGGCCGCGTCTCGTCCGGCGGACCGGCCGGTGCGCCCGGCGGCAGTCCCGCCGCCCCGGTGTCGGTCCTGCGCTATCTGCGCCGGACGCAGGAACCGCTGGCGGTGGGCGACGCCACCAGTGACGACCGGTTCGCCCGGGACCCGTACTTCGACGGCCTCGCCTGCTGCTCGCTGCTGGCCGTGCCCGTCCTCGGCCGCGGCGCCTTGCGCGCGGTGCTCCTGCTGGAGAACCGCCTCATCCGCGGCGCCTTCACCACCGGGCGGCTGGAAGCTGTCGGGCTCATCGCCGGGCAGCTGGCCGTCTCCCTGGACAACGCCCAGCTGTACGCCGAGTACCGGCGGATCGCCGACGAGCAGGCGGCGCTGCGGCGGGTGGCCACCCTGGTCGCCCGGGCCGAGCCGCCAGAGGCGGTGTTCGCCACGGTGGCCGAGGAGGCCGGGCAGCTGCTGGCGGTCGACTTCGCCCTCCTGATCCGGTATGGCGAGGCGGAGACGATGGAGATCGTCGGCCTGTGGACCACTCAGGACGGTCTGCCGCCGTCGCCGTTGGGAACCCGGCTGCCGCTCGGCGGGACGAACGTGAGCACGCTGGTTTACCGTACGCACCGCGCGGCGCGAACGTACCGCGACGACGCCACCGGCGCGATCGGCCGGATCACCGGCTGGCAGTCGGCGGTGGGTGTGCCGATCAGTGTCGCGAGCCGGTTGTGGGGCGTCCTGCTGGCCGGATCCATAAGCGACGAGGCGCCGCCACCGGACAGCGAGACCCGGCTGTCCGGGTTCGCCGAGCTGGTGTCGACCGCGATCGCGAACGCCGAGGCACGGGCCGAGGTGGCCGCCTCGCGCGCGCGGATCATCGCCGCCGCCGACCAGGCGCGTCAGCGCATCGAGCGTGACCTGCACGACGGCGCCCAGCAGCGGCTGGTCTCACTGGCGTTGTGGCTGCGCAAGGCCCAGGCGGCGGTTCCGTCCGGGTTGGACGAGCTGCGGTCCCAGCTCGACTACGCGGTGGCCAACGCGAACGACGCGCTGGAGGAGGTGCAGGAGATCGCGCGCGGCATCCATCCGGCCGTCCTGGCCAGAGGCGGTCTGCGCCCGGCCCTTCGGGCGCTCGCCCGGCGCTCCCCGGTACCGGTCCAGCTGGACCTGCTCGCCGAGCAGCGGTTGCCTGAGCACGTCGAGGTCAGCGTGTACTACATCGTCGCCGAGGCGCTGACCAACGCGGCCAAGCATGCGCGCGCCTCAGCCGTCAGCATCCGCGCCGACGTGGCCGGCAACCTGCTGCGCGTCACGGTGACCGACAACGGCACCGGCGGCGCGGTCGTCGGCGGCGGCACCGGCCTGGTCGGTCTCAAGGACCGTGTCGAGGCGCTGGGCGGCCGGCTCGGGCTCACCAGCCCGGACGGCGGCGGGACGAGCCTGACGGCAGAGCTTCCGATCACCCCGTTCGGCGTCACCTCCGTCCGGCCGGGAACGCCACCCGTCCCAGGTCGATGATGGTGGATCCAGTGGTCGCCAACCACAGACACGGAGGACGGCTGGGAAGTCGCGGGCAGTGCCGCTACTCGGAAGCCGTGTCACTCCACCCGGACTTCACAGCCCGCCCTGCCCCGTTGGTCGGCCGTCGGCCGCGTCACGCACTGGCCCGTGCCGGGCTGCTCGTCGGCACTCGTCTGGGCGCTCACCGGGCCGGTCCGTGAATCGTTGTCGCGGCCCGTAGCTACCGTGCGCCGGGTTCACCAACCGGACGGGGAGTACCCGGTCGGTGGCTGCGGACCGGGCGAGGCTGCGGCGGGCCTGCCGGTTGGAAACGGACGGGCGCGGACGTCGGCGACGTCGACGGGCTGCTCGATCTCCAAGCCCAGCGCCGAGCACACCATCAGCAGGTGATGCGCCGCGACCCCCTCGCCGCGCTTGAGGCGCTGCACGGTGTTCACCGCGATGCCGGCGGCCTCCCCGAGATCGGTCTGCTCCCAGGCGCGGGCCCACCGCCGGGATGCAATGGCCCGGCAGATCACCTGCCACCACTCGTATGCCTCGCGCAGCGTCGCCGGCTCCACGGCCGAGTCGTGGCGGTGCGGCCAGCGACCCCCGACGCCGGCGTCCGCCCGCACGGCCGGCGCGTACTCGGTCCCGCCGACGCGGCGACCGGTCCGGGCACGCCGGGCGCCGGCCGTGCGGCCGCTGGTGCTGGCGACCTCTCGCCACGTCGGGCCAGACCGCCTCCCGGAGCGGCCCGCCGGCCGTGTCCCCCCGGAGCTACTCGCTCCGGGGGGACACGCGTGATGGTCAAAACCGCCTTGCCGA
>JAICZD010000220.1 GCA_025933855.1 Modestobacter sp.
CCGGCACCCCGGTGCTGTTCTACGGCGAGGAGATCGGCATGGGGGAGAACCTGGACGTTCCCGGCCGGCTCGCTGTCCGGACGCCGATGCAGTGGACCTCGGGCCGCAACGGCGGCTTCTCCTCCGCCGCGCCGGGTCGGCTCCCGCGGCCGGTGGTGGACGGCGCGTACGGCCCCGAGCACGTCAACGTGGCCGACCAGCGCCGCGACCCCGAGTCGCTGCTCGCGTTCATGCGCACGCTGATCCGCCGGTACCGGGAGTCCCCGGAGCTGGGCTGGGGCGTCTTCGAGGTGCTTCCGCAGCCGCACCCGGGGGTGCTGGCGCACCTGAGCAGATGGGACGACGGCGTGCTGGTGGCCGTGCACAACCTGACCTCCGAGCCGTGCACCGTCCCCCTGGTCGTGCCCGGCTGCGGCGCCGGACACCGGCTGGAGGACCTGCTCACGGTCGGCAGCACGCCCCTCGCGGACGACGGCAGCGTGGAACTCGTCCTGGACGGCTACGGGTACCGCTGGCTCCGGGTGGTCTCCGCCGACAGCCGGCGGCTCGTGTGACCCGCCGACAGCCGGCGACTCGTGTGAGCCGCTGACACCACGGGTCCGCCAGCACACGGACGGTCACCGCCCGCCGGGCGAGGTGCGATGTTGGCGAGCAGATCGGGGAAACCGCCGCTGACCTCCCGGAACCTGCCGGACCGCCGTCCTAACGTCGCCCCCCGAGGTGATCGGGATGAGCGAAGAACGAGACGGAACGACGACCGGCTGGGTCGACCGCGGGCCGCAGGGCCGGACCGGTGCGACGGCGGTGCCCGATCCACGGGCGGAGGTCCGGACCTCGTCCGGCGGGGAGGCCTCCGGCGCGGAGGCGTCCGCCAGGACAGGGGACGGCCCGGAGCTGCCGCGGACCGGACCGGGCGCGCCGGGGGCCGGGCCGGCGGCTCCGGAATCGGGGCCGGCGGCTCCGGGGCACCACATGACGCAGCCGGTGTCCGTTCCGCCCGCCCAGCCGGCCGGGCAACCGGGTGCCGTCCCCGGGCCCCAGCCGGCACCGCGGCCCGACGCGCACGGCCCCGTCGCCGGCGACCAGCCGCCCGCTGCGCACCCGACCGCCCCGGTGTCCGTGCGGCCGCGGCCGCGCACCGCCCGACGCGACTCGATGATCCGGATGGGCCCGTGGGCGCCGGTGGCCGGTGCGGTCGTCGGCCTGCTGCTGGGCGTCGTCGTGGTGGTCCTGCTGGCTCCGGCGGTGGAGACCTTCGCCGAGCGGCTGTCGCTGGTCTTCGTCGTCCTCGGGCTGGCGCTGCTCGGTGCCGGCGGCACCCTGCTGGCCGACGAGGTGCGGCTGCTGCGCCGCGGGACCCAGGCGATCGAGGCGCGGTCGGTCAGCGTGATCGCCGGCCTGCTGAACGGGCTCACGCCGGCCCGGCTGCTGATCACGGCCAGCGCGTTCTGCCTGCTGCTGAGCGCCTACGTCACCGGCCGGCAATGAGGGCGCCGGGCTGCCCCGGTCGCGGTCAGCGGAAGGCGTCGAGGCCCAGGTGCAGGGCCAGGCCGAGGCCGGCGACCGCGATGGCGCGGCGTAGCGCGGTCTGCGGCGCCCGGCGCACGATCGAGGGCCCGACCCGGCCGCCGACGAAGAACCCCAGCGCCAGCGGGAGAGCGGCCAGCCAGGCGACGTCGGAGAAGAACGCGTAGCCGACCGCCGCCACCGAGTTCGCCACGCCCAGCACCACGTTCTTCAAGGCGTTGCTGCGCGGCATGCCGTCGCCGGTGAACAGCAGGAACATGGCGAGCATCAGCACGCCGGCGGCGGCGCCGAAGTAGCCGCCGTAGATGGAGATGGCGAACGTGCCGACGGCGATGCCGGAGTGGTCGCGGTGCGGATGGGCCGCGTGGTCGGCGGCACCCCGGGCGGCCAGCTCACGGGGCGGGCGCTGCACCAGGATGGCGCCGGACGCTCCCGCGATCAGGAACGGCACCAGCTTCTCGAACGCCGCGGACGGGGTGATCAGCAGCAGCACCGCGCCGGTGGCCCCGCCGAGGACCCCGGCCAGCGCCAGCCGCACCAGCCGGCGCTGCTGGCCGGCGAGCTCCGGGCGGGAGGCGCTCACCGAGCCCACGCTGTTCAGCGTCAGGGCGACGGTGTTGGTGACGTTGGCGACCAGCGGCGGCATGCCGGTGGCCAGCAGCGCCGGGTAGCTGATCAGCGACGCCAGCCCGGCGACGCTGCCGATCAGGCCCGCCCCCACCCCGGCCAGCACGAGCAGGCCGAACTCCGGCACGGTCACCGGCGCAGCAGGACGACGATCGCGGTCAGGCCGAGCAGCACGATCGCCGACCGCAGCACCGGGGCGGGCAGCCGGCGACCGAGGGTGGCCCCGACGTGGCCGCCGATCAGCGACCCGCCGGCGACCAGCCCGGCGGCGGCCCAGTCGACCCGGTCGGTCGCCACCACGACGTAGGCCAGCGCCGCGACGGTGTTCACCCCGAGGGTGAGCACGTTCTTGATCGCGTTGAGCCGCTGCAGGGACTCCCGCAGCAGCAGGCCGAAGATGCCGATCTGCAGCACGCCCTGGCTGGCGGAGAAGTACCCGCCGTAGGTCCCGGTGGCGTAGGCGCCGGCCACCAGCGCGGCCAGCCGGGCCGGTCCGAGGTCCTCCTCATCGGGGTCGACGGTGCCCTCCCGCTCGCGGCGCCGGGCGATGGCCCGCTGCAGCCACGGCTGGACGGCGACCAGCACCACCGCCAGCCCGACCAGCACCGGAACGATCGCCTCGAACGCCGAGGCAGGCAGGTGCAGCAGGAGGAAGGCGCCGGTGAGCGCGCCGAGCACGGAGGCGGGGAACAGCCGCAGCAGCAGCCGGCGCTGGCCGTGCAGCTCGTGCCGGTAGCCGATGGCCCCGGTGAGGTTCCCGGCGACCAGACCCAGGGAGTTGGAGATCGTCGCGCTCACCGGGGGCAGGCCCACCGCGAGCAGCACCGGAAAGGTGACCAGGGTGCCGGAGCCGACGACCGCGTTGATCGAGCCGGCGACGAGACCGGCTGCGGCCACCGCCAGCATCTCCCACCCCGTCATGGCCGCATCGCCGCGAGGGTGCCACAGGGGGCGATGTGACCGGCGTCATGCCTCCGGATCCCGAGGCCGCCGGGGCCGCCGGGGCCGCGCGGCCCCCGCAGCCCGGCGGCCCCCCAGCCCGGACGATCATGGCGCCGCAGCCACGCCGCACCGGCGTGTCGGTGTCGCGGCGCCATGATCGCCGCCGCAGGGGGTGTGGACAGTGCGCCGGCCCCGCAGGACAGTGCAGCGCGTGCCCCCATCTGCCGTGCCCTCGTACCACTTCGTCACCGTCTGGCGGGTGGCCGGCACCATCGGCGAGGTCCGGGCCGTGCTCGGCGACAGCGCGTCGTTGACCCGGTGGTGGCCGTCGGTCTACCTGGACGTCGTTCCGCGCGCGGACGGCGACCCCGACGGCGTCGGCCGCACCGTGGACGTGTACACGAAGGGCTGGCTGCCGTACACGCTGCGCTGGACGATGACGATCACCGAACCGATGACCGACGGCGGGTTCGCCCTCGCCGCGGCCGGGGATCTGGAGGGATCCGGCCGCTGGACCTTCGCGCAGGACGGTCCGGAGGTCGAGAGCACCTACGACTGGCGGGTGGCCGCGAGCAAGCCGCTGCTCCGCCGGCTGAGCTGGCTGCTGCGTCCGGCGTTCGCGGCCAACCACCGCTGGGCGATGGACCGCGGCGAGCAGAGCCTGGCGCTCGAGCTCCGCCGCCGCCGGGCCGCCGACCCGGCCACCGTCCCGCCACCTCCTGGCCCGACGTTCCGGGGTTGGCCGCGTTGAACGGTCGGCCCCCTTCCAGGGACCCGCCGCGAGCTTGTGAGTGGTGGGGAGGAAGGGGGTCCTTCTTCAGTCGCGCCGGCCGGCGTTGACCAGGCGCAGCGCCACGGCGCCGTCCTCGTCCGAGGCCGCCAGGTCGACCTCGACGTCGAAACCCCAGTCGTGGTCGCCGGCCGGGTCGTCGAGGATCTGCCGCACCCGCCAGACCCCGGGTGTCGACTTGTCGACGATCAGCAGCGCCGGGCCGCGGGCGTCGGCGCCGGTGTTGACCTCGGCGTGCTCGGCGAAGTACGCCTGCACCACCTCGCCCCACCGCTCGGCGTCCCAGCCCGACCCGCCGTCCAGCTCGCCCAGGTCGTACCAGCGGCGCCGGGCCCACAGCTCGACCCGGCGGAACAGCGCGTTGCGCACCATCGCGGTGAACGCACGCTCGTTGCCGGTCAGCGGCCGCGGCCGGGCCGGGACGGCGACCGGGGCGTCCAGCGGGCCCGAGGGGTTGGTCAGCTGCTCCCACTCGTCCAGCAGCGAGGAGTCCACCTGGCGCACCAGCTCGCCGAGCCACTCGACGAGGTCGGTCACCTCCTCGGTCCGCGCGTCCGCCGGCACCCCGGACCGCAGGGCCTTGAACGCGTCGGACAGGTAGCGCAGCACCGCGCCCTCGGAGCGGGTCAGCCCGTAGGTGTTGACCAGCTCGCGGAAGGTCATCGCCTGCTCCCACATGTCCCGCACCACCGACTTCGGGGACAGCTCGGCGTCGGCGGCCCACGGGTTGCCCGCCCGGTAGGTCTCGAACGCGAACTCCAGCAGCTCGGCCAGCGGCTGGGGGTAGGTGATCTCCTCCAGCAGCTCCATCCGCTCGTCGTACTCGATGCCCTCGGCCTTCATCTGGGCGACCGCCGCGCCCTTGGCCTTGTTCAGCTGCGCGGCGAGGATCTGCCGCGGGTCGTCCAGCGTCGCCTCGATCACCGAGACGACGTCCAGGGCGTACGTGTCCGAGTCCGGGTCGAGCAGGTCGATGGCCGCCAGCGCGAAGGTGGACAGCGGCTGGTTCAGCTGGAAGTCCGGCGGCAGGTCGACGGTCAGCCGGTACCGGCGACCGTCCGGCTCCGGTTCCGGCAGCCGCTCGACGACCCCGGCCGCGATCAGCGACCGGGCGATGCCGATGGCCTCGCGGATGTGCCGGCGCTGCCGGGCGCGCGGCTCGTGGTTGTCGGTGAGCAGGTGCCGCATCGCCGCGAACGGGTCGCCGGGCCGGGCCAGCACGTTCAGCAGCATGCCGGTGGAGACGCGGAAGTGGCTGGTCAGCGGCTCGGGATCGGCGTTGATCAGCCGCTGCTGGGTCGACTCGCTCCACGGCACCATGCCCTCGGGGGCCTTGCGGCGGACCAGCTTGCGGCGCTTCTTCGGGTCGTCGGCGACCTTGGCGAACTGCTTGAGGTTCTCCACCTCGTGCTCCGGCGCCTGGACGACGACCGTGCCCGCCGTGTCATAACCGGCCCGCCCCGCCCGGCCGGCGATCTGGTGGAACTCCCGGGCGTTGAGCAGCCGGGTGCGGGTGCCGTCGTACTTCGAGAGCGCGGAGAACACCACGGTCCGGATCGGCACGTTGATGCCCACGCCGAGGGTGTCGGTGCCGCAGATGACCTTCAGCAGACCGGCCTGGGCCAGCTGCTCGACCAGCCGCCGGTAGCGGGGCAGCATGCCGGCGTGATGCACCCCGATGCCGTGCCGGACCAGCCGCGACAGGGTCTTGCCGAAGCCGGCGCTGAACCGGAAATCGCCGATCGCGGCGGCGATCAGGTCCTTCTCGGCCCGGCTCGA
>JAICZD010000246.1 GCA_025933855.1 Modestobacter sp.
AGCCGGGGCCAGCGCCTCCTCGGCGCGCTGCCGGGCGGCCCGGTCGGCCAACCGGAACGCCGCCGGACCGCCGCCACGCTCGGCGGGGGTTTGCTGACCGGTCACGGTAGCTACAGCGCGATGCCGAGCAGCGCGTCGACCAGCTGCCGGACGTCGGCGGGTGCCCCCGGCACCGCGTCGTCGTCCGCACCCGGTGCTGGGCCCAGGCTCGCGGCGGCCCAGGCGTCGACCGCGGCGATGGCGCCGGGTGAGTCCAGGTCGTCGGCCAGCCGCTCCCGCACCGCGGCCAGCACCGGCCCGGCCGGGGCGCCGGCGGGCAGGTCGACGGCGCGGCGCCAGGTGGCCAGCCGCTGCTGGGCCGCGGTGAGCAGCTCCGCCGTCCAGGCCCGGTCGGTGCGGTAGTGACCCGACAGCAGCGCCAGCCGGATGGCCATCGGGTCGACCTTGTCCCCGCGCAGCCGGGAGACGAACACCAGGTTGCCGCGGCTCTTGCTCATCTTCTCGCCGTCCAGCCCGATCATCGCCGCGTGCACGTACGCCCGGGCGAACGGCTTGGCGCCGGTGAGGGCCTCGGCGTGCACCGCGGAGTACTCGTGGTGCGGAAAGACCAAGTCGCTGCCGCCCCCCTGCACGTCGAACCCCATGCCGATGGTGTCCAGCGCGATCGAGGCGCACTCGACGTGCCAGCCGGGGCGCCCGGCGACGCCGCGGGGGCCCGGCCAGGACGGCTCGCCCTCGCGGGCGCCGAGCCACAGCAGCGGATCGAGGGCGTTGCGCTTTCCGGGCCGGTCGGGGTCACCGCCCCGTTCGGCCGACAGGCGCAGCATCGTCGCCTCGTCGTAGCCGGACTCGGTGCCGAAGCCGGGGGCCTGGGCGATGTCGTGGTAGAGGTCGCCGGTGCCGTCGTCCAGCTGGTAGGCCAGTCCCGCGTCCCACAGGGCCTCGACGTGGGCCACGATCCGCGGGATCGCCTCGACCGCGCCGACGTAGTCCTCCGGCGGGAGCACCCGCAGCGCCGTCATGTCCTCCCGGAACAGCGCGGTCTCGCGCATGCCCAGGACGATCCAGTCCTCCCCGTCGCGGTTCGCCCGCTCGAACAGCGGGTCGTCGACGTCGGTGACGTTCTGCACGTAGTGCACCGCCGAACCGGCGTCGCGCCACACCCGGTTCACCAGGTCGAAGGCCAGGTACGTGGCGGCGTGCCCCAGGTGGGTGGCGTCGTAGGGCGTGATGCCGCAGACGTACATCCGGGCGGTCGGGCCGGGCGAGGTCTCCACCACCTCACCGCGGGCGGTGTCGTACAACCGCAGGGCAGGGCCGGACCCGGGCAGGGTCGGCAGGAGGGGAGCGGGCCAGCTGAGCACGGGTCGAGGGTAGAGCCGAAGTCCGACAGGTCCGCCGAGCGGCCCGTCCTGTCGGTGCCCGGCCGTACGGTCCGGGCGAACGGACGACGGACCGAGGAGGACCCGTGGACCCCGACGCGTACCTGGCCACCCTGCAGGCGGAGACCGGGCGGTTCGCCGCCGCGGCCGAGCAGGCGCGCCGGATCCACGGCTGGCGGGCGCGGGTGCCCGGCTGCCCGGAGTGGGACCTGGCCGACCTGGTGTGGCACCTCGGCGAGGTGCAGCACTTTTGGGCGTGGGTGGTCCGCACCCGGGCGACGGCGCCCGACGGGTACGCCGCACCTGCCCGGCCGGCGGACGACGCACTGCCGGGCTGGGCTGCCGAGCAGCTGCGCGAGCTCGCCGACACCCTGACCCACGCCGAGCCGACCGATCCGGTGTGGACGTGGGCGGCGCAGCAGGACGTGGCCTTCGTGCTCCGGCGTCAGGCGCAGGAGGCGACCGTGCACCGGGTGGACGCCGAGCAGGTTCTGGGCGAGGTCACCGGCATCCCCGCCGAGGTGGCGCTGGACGGGCTGGACGAGTGGCTCGAGGTGCTGGTTCCCGCCGTGCTGCCCGGCGGGCCACCCACCGGGGCTGCTCCGGTGCTGTTCCGCGCGGTCGACAGCGGGGCCGAGCGCACGCTGTTCCCCGGCACGGCGCCGGCCCCGGCGGCCACCCTGACCGGGCCGGCCGGCGACCTGCTGCTGCTGGTGTGGCGTCGGCTGGCGCTGAGCGCGGTTCGGGTGGACGGCGACGCCGACCTCGCCGGAGCGCTGCTGGCGTCGGTGCAGCGGGAGTGACCGGACGGTCCCCCGGCCGCCGAGCGGCAGAACTGCGGCAGGGGCTCAGCGGCGCAGGGAACCGGCACCGGGCCGCGGCGTCATCCGGAGGCCGACGCTCAGAACGGCGGCCAGGGCAGCGCCGGCCACTCGCCGCTGGGCTGCGGGTGCACCTGGGTCCGCAGCAGCTCGGCGACCCGCTGCTGGGTCCGCCGCACCTCCCGCCGGGTCAGGTGCTCGTGCAGCTGCTCACCGAGCTCGCCGCGCAGCTGCTCGTCCAGCCGTTCCAGCACCGCGAGGGCCGCCACCGGCAGCGGCTTGCCCGCCCAGCGCCACAGCAGGGTGCGCAGCTTGGGCTCGATGGAGAAGCAGATGCCGTGGTCGACGCCGTACACGTGCCCGTCGGCCATCGGGATGATGTGCCCGCCCTTCCGGTCGGCGTTGTTCACCACCGCGTCGAACACCGCCATCCGGCGCAGCGCGGGCAGGTCGCGGCGGACGAACTCGGCCAGGTCGACGCCCGGGTCGCCGTTCATCCACAGCTGCACCATGCCCGGCCCGTACGGCCCGTCGCGCAGCACGCTCGGCGGCACGATCCGCCAGCCGGTTGCCTCCGACACCAGGTGTGCACTGATCTCCCGGCCGGCGAGGGTGCCGTCGGGGAAGTCCCACAGCGGGCGTTCGCCGGCGACCGGCTTGTAGACGCACTCCGCGGCCAGCGTGTCGGTGCGGATGGCGCCGACCAGGGTCACGTTGCTGGCGTCCAGCAACCGGCCCTCGAGGTCGAGCTCGCCCTCGTTCAGCAGCAGGTACTGCTCGGCCCGGTCGGCGGGAGGCCGGCGGTCGCCGTGGTCGAAGCCGGCCAGGTCCAGCTCGACGACCTCGCCGTCGTCGGGGTGCCTACTCATCGCCGCACCGCCGCGGTCAGCGGCGGTAGCCGTTCTGCCGGGGGCACACGTGACCGGCCGGGTCCAGCGGCAGCGAGCACAGCGGGCAGGGCGGCCGGCCGGCGGCGACCACCCGGCGGGCGCGAGCGACGAAGGCCCGGGCCGCGGCCGGGGTGATGACCACCCGCAGGGCGTCGGGCCCCTCCTCGCTGTCGGAGAGGATCGCGTCCTCCTCGACCGGTTCCTCCCCGGCGGCGACCGCCTCGACGACCACCGCGTCGGCCTCGCCGTCCCAGGCCAGGCCCATCGCGGCGACCCGGAACTCCTCGTCCACGGGCGCGGTCAGCGGCTCCAGGTCGTCGGGCTCGGCCTCCGGCGGCACGACGACCGCGGCGCGGCCGGCGACCTCGTCGAGCAGCTCGCTCATCCGCTCGGCGAGCACCTGCACCTGGGACTTCTCCAGCGCCACGCTGATCGTGCGGCCGGCCTCGTCGGAGGCCTGCAGGTAGAACGTGCGATCGCCGGGCTGGCCCACCGTCCCGGCGACGAAACGGCTGGGACGGTCGAAGTGGAAGACCTGACGGGGCACGTCCTCAGGTTACGCGGACCGGCCGCGCGGCAGGCGGTACGCGCGGGGGCCCGGAGGGTTCACCCGACCGGGTGGCGGCCCGGTCAGGCGGGGGTGCCGGCGCCGCCGCCGACGACGGCGTCGGAGGTGGCAGCCCGCCGTCCGCGCCGCTTCTTCTTCGGCGGGATGAGCGCCGAGACGTCGCCACCGGTGTCGTTGACCCGCACCACGAAGGGACGGGTCTCGGTGTAGGTGACCACCGACAGCGACGCCGGGTCGACGACGATCCGCTGGAACTGGTCCAGGTGCAGGCCCAGCGCATCGGCCAGGATCGCCTTGATCACGTCGCCGTGGCTGCAGGCCAGCCAGACGGCGTCCGGCCCCAGCGTCGCGTTCCACTCCCGGACGGCGGCCACCGCGCGGGACTGGGTCGCCGCCAGCCCCTCCCCCTCCGGCCCGGGGAACACCGCGGCGGAGGGGTGCTGCTGCACGACCTTCCACAGTGGCTCCTTGGCCAGCTCCTTGATCGGTCGGCCGGTCCAGTCGCCGTACCGGGCCTCGCCGAGCCGCTCGTCGAGCTGCGGCTCCAGCTCCCGGCCGGCGAGCACGGCCGCGGCGGTCTGCCGGCAGCGCTCCAGCGGGCTGCTGACCACTGCGGCCAGCGGGACGCCGGCCAGCCGCTGCCCGACCGCCTGCGCCTGGCCGGTGCCGGCGTCGTCGAGCTGCACGCCGGGGGTCCAGCCGGCGAGCACGCCGGCGGTGTTCGCCGTCGTCCGGCCGTGCCGCAGGAGCAGGAC
>JAICZD010000040.1 GCA_025933855.1 Modestobacter sp.
AGCTCGATGCCGCGCGCGATCTGCAGCGGCGAGCCGCACTTGGCGCAGCGGTCGCCGTCACGGATCTCGACCGCGCCGATCTGGCCGTCCGGGGCGAAGTCGCGGCCGCGCACGACGTGCGACGCGTGCCTGCCCGGCTCGTTGGCTCCGGTGATCCAGGCGCTGCCCTCGACGACGAGCGGGTCGACGAGGTAGCGCACCTTCCAGTCCGCGAGCTGCTGCGGTCCGATGTATCCCTTGACGAGCCGCGGCTCGGTCGCGAGGTCCTCGGGCGTCGCCTGCTCCACGACCGTCGGCTCGAGCTGGCCGGCCAGCCGCTTCAGGTCGACCTCCCGGTCGCCCGGCACCCCGACGATGAGCAGTTCCCACGCATCGGCGCCGGGCGCCTTCGTGCGGAGGACCACGTTCTTCAGCGTGTCCGCACCGCTGTACGTCCGGTCGTGCCCCATGGCGTTGAAGCAGGCGACGAGCGTCTCGATCGTCGGGGTGTCCGGGGTGTCCTCGACGTGCGCCTCGGGCAGCCCGTCGAACGGGATGGATTCGGGGACGACGGTGCTGACCGCCTCGACGTTGGCGGCGTACCCACCGGGTGAGCGGACGAAGGTGTCCTCACCGATCGGCGTCGGGTGCAGGAACTCCTCGCTCTTCGAGCCGCCCATCGCCCCGGACATCGCCGAGACGATCACGTAGTCCAGACCCAGCCGGTCGAAGATCCTGATGTACGCGTCGCGGTGCGCGGCGTAGGAGCGGTCCAGCCCGGCGTCGTCCACGTCGAAGGAGTAGCTGTCCTTCATGGTGAACTCGCGGCCACGGAACAGGCCGGCCCGCGGCCGCGCCTCGTCCCGGTACTTGGTCTGGATCTGGTACAGCGCCAGCGGAAGATCCTTGTAGGAGCCGTAGAGGTCCTTGACCAGGAGCGTGAACATCTCCTCGTGCGTGGGGCCGAGCAGGTAGTCCGCACCCCGGCGGTCCTGCAGCCGGAAGAGGTTGGGCCCGTACTCGGTCCAGCGGCCGGTCGTCTCGTAGGGCTCGCGCGGCAGCAAGGCCGGGAAGTGGACCTCCTGCGCGCCCATCGCGTCCATCTCCTCGCGGACGACGCGCTCCACGTTGCGGAACACCCGCCAGCCCAGCGGCAGCCAGGAGAAGGCGCCGGGCGCGGCCCGCCGGATGTACCCGCCGCGCACCAACAACCGGTGGCTGGGCACCTCGGCGTCGGCCGGGTCGTCGCGCAGGGTGCGCAGGAACAGGGTCGACATCCGCAACAACACGGTGTGCATTGTCGCCCTTCGGGCTCCCACCGCGGCCAGCGGGTTTGTGAAGCCGCGTTGAGCCGCTACCCGCGTCCCCGCCGGGGAGCCTCCGGCCCCCGCGGCAGGTCCACCGGCGACTCCGTCGCCGTCCGCACCGGCTCCCACCGCGGCCAGGTGCCCCTGACGCTGCGCTGAGCGAGCACCCGCTCCACCTCAGGGAGGGCTCCGCCCTCCCGTCGGCGGACCCGGCGACTCCGTCGCCGTCCGCACCGTCCGGCGGCGAGATCAGCGAACGAGGGCGCCGCGGAGGACCATCCGCTGCGGACGGGCCAGCGCATCGAGGTCGGCCCGCGGGTCGGTGTCGTAGACGACCAGGTCGGCCTCCGCGCCCTCGTCGATGCCCGGCAGGCCCAGCCAGTCCCGCGCCGCCCAGGACCCGGCCGCCAGCGCCGCCTCGGCGGGCAGCCCGGCTGAGTGCAGTGCCCGGATCTCGTCGGCGATCCGGCCGTGGTCGATCCCGCCGCCGGCGTCGGTGCCGGCGAACACCGGGACGCCGGCATCGAACGCGGCACGCACCACCGCTCCTGATCCGGCGTGCAACCGCCGGATCGTGGAGGCGTAGGCGGGGAACTTGGTCTCCCCCGCGGCGGCGAAGCCGGGGAAGTTGGCCACGTTGACCAGCGTCGGGACGACGGCGGTGCGGCGGACCGCCATGTCCCCCACCAGCTCTTCGGTCAGCCCCGTGCCGTGCTCGATGCAGTCGATGCCCGCCGCGATGAGCGCCGGGAGCGCGTCGGTGCCGAACGTGTGGGCGGTGACCCGGGCCCCTTCCTCGTGGGCGGCCGCGATCGCCTCGCGGAGGACGTCGGCCGGCCACTCCGGCGCGAGGTCGCCGACGCCGCGGTCGATCCAGTCGCCGACCAGCTTGACCCAGCCGTCGCCGCGCCGGGCCTGCACGCGGACCGCGTCGACGAGGTCGCCCGGCGACAGCTCGATCGCCAGCCCGGGGATGTAGCGGCGCGGCGCGGCGAGGTGGCGGCCCGCCCGGATGATCCGCGGCAGGTCGGGGTGCTCGTCCAGTGCGCGGGTGTCGACCGGCGAGCCGCAGTCGCGCAGCGCCAGCACTCCGGCGTCCCGCTCGGCCAGCGCCTGCTCGCGCAGGACCGGGACGTCGTCGACGGGGACGCCGCCGCGTCCGATGCCCACGTGGCAGTGCGCGTCGACGAGTCCGGGCAGCAGGAACCCGCCGCGGCTGACCGTCTCGGCGCCCGGCACCGGCTCGAAGGTGATCCGTCCGTCCCGCACCCACAGGTCGCGGTGCTCGCCCGCGGGCAGCACGACGCCGGACAGGTGCAGGTCGGGCAGCCGGGACGCGGTCACCGACCGGGCCGGTTGTCCTTGAACTGGCTGAAGTCGAGCTTGCTCAGGTCCGGCAGCCCCTCACCCGGCGGCAGCCCGGGCATGCCACCGGGGAGCCCGCCGGGCATCCCGCCACCCGGGAGGCCCGCCCCCGGCAGGGCACCAGGGGCGCCGATCGGCCGGCGGGCCGGGCCACCCTTCTTCCCCCCCTTGCCCTTCTTGGCGTTCTTGCCCCGCGACTGGGCCTGGGCCTGCCGGCCGCGGGCCTTCTTCGACATGGGACCCATGCCGGGCAGCCCCATGCTCCCGGCCATCTGCCCCATCATCTTCTGGGCCTGCGCGAAGCGCTCCAGCAGTTGGTTGACGTCGGTGACGCTGACCCCGGAGCCGTTCGCGATCCGCACCCGCCGGGACGCGTTGATGATCTTGGGGGTGACCCGCTCGGCGGGGGTCATCGACCGGATGATCGCCGCGGTGCGGTCCAGGTCGCGGTCATCGACCTGCTTGATCTGCTCCTTCATCTGCCCGGCCCCGGGCAGCATGCCGAGCAGGTTGGCGATCGGCCCCATCTTGCGGATCGCCAGCATCTGCTCGAGGAAGTCCTCGAGGGTGAACCCCTCCCGGGAGGCGAGCTTGCTCGCCATCGCCTCGGCCTGGTCGGCGTCGAAGGCCTGCTCGGCCTGCTCGATGAGGGTGAGCACGTCGCCCATCCCGAGGATGCGCGAGGCCATCCGCTCCGGGTGGAACACGTCGAAGTCGGCGAGCTTCTCACCGGTGGAGGCGAACATGATCGGCTGGCCGGTCACGTGCCGGACCGACAGGGCCGCGCCGCCCCGGGCGTCCCCGTCGAGCTTGGTGAGCACCACGCCGGTGAACCCGACGCCCTCCTGGAACGCCGTCGCGGTGGTGACGGCGTCCTGGCCGATCATCGCGTCGACCACGAACAGCGTCTCGTCGGGGTGGACGACGTCGCGGATGCCGGCGGCCTGCGCCATCAGCTCCGCGTCGATGCCCAGCCGCCCGGCGGTGTCGACGACCACCACGTCGTGCATCGTCCGGCGGGCGTGCTCGATCGACGCCGCCGCGACCGCGATGGGGTCGCCGACGCCATTCCCCGGCTCCGGGGCGAACACGTCCACCCCGGCCTGCCCGGCGACCACCGCCAGCTGCTGCACCGCGTTCGGGCGCTGCAGGTCCGCGGCCACCAGGAGCGGCGCGTGCCCCTGGGCCTTGAGCCAGCGGCCGAGCTTGCCGGCCAGCGTGGTCTTACCAGCGCCCTGCAGGCCGGCCAGCATGATGACCGTCGGCGCGGTCTTGGCGTAGCGGATGCGCCGGGTCTCCCCGCCGAGGATGCCGATGAGCTCCTCGTTGACGATCTTGATGATCTGCTGAGCGGGGTTCAGCGCCGCGGAGACCTCGGCCCCCCGGGCCCGCTCCTTGACCGCGGCGATGAACGACCGGACGACGGGCAGGGCGACGTCGGCCTCCAGCAGCGCGATCCGGATCTCGCGCGCCGTCGCGTCGATGTCCTCGTCGGAGAGCCGGCCCTTGCCGCGCAGGCCGGTGAAGACCTTGTCCAGGCGGTCGGAGAGGGTCTCGAACACAGCACGTCCTCACAGCGCTCAGGCGTGCAGCCGCCACCGGCATCCAGCACCGGTGGTCGGGCTCGGGCTCCCGGGGCCACCCCGGGGCCGTCACGCCACCTGGGTCCAGCGTAATGGCCCCTCCGCAGGGGCCCGCTTCAGGCGGCGCGGGACCAGACGGCGGCCGGCTCCGGGGTCAGGTCGCCGAGAACCATGGCCGTGCCGCAGTGCACGCACGCCCACTCCGGGCACTCCCCGCCGCCCTCGGTGTGACCGTCGATGCAGGTCGGCTGCTCGAACTCGGTGTCCAGCCCGCAGCTGGGGCAGGGCCACGTCGGGTTTTCCACGGAACGTCCCCTCTCTCGGCGGTCGCGGGTGCCCGGCCGGGCGTCCGGGGCTGCTCCCCGCCAGCTCCCGTCCAACGTGTCACGGGGGTACGACGAAATCGGGCAACTCAACCCGGCGTGTCGGCCTTGCCCTCCGCCGCCGCTTCTGGTGCACCCCCGGAGACTGCGGCGACGAGCGCCTGCTCGACCCGCCGTCGCCGGTCCGGATCCATCGCCGTGCCCGCCGGATCGCAGACGTAGAAGGAGTCCAGCGCGTCGGCGCCGAGCGTCTCGATCCGCGCGGAGGTGACGTCCAGTCCCTCCTCGGCCAGCGCCGTGGTGAGCCGGTAGAGCAGCCCGGCCCGGTCACCGGCGCGCACCTCGACGATCGTGCTGGCCGCTGCGGCGACCTCCGCGTCGTGCCAGGACACCCGCGGCGGCGCCGACCGGGCGCCGTCCTGGCGGTAGTCGACCTCCCGCTGCCGAAGCCGGTCGGCCAGCGGCAGGGTGCCCTCCAGCGCGGCCCGCAGGCCGTCGGCGAGGATCTCGGGCACCGGCGCGCGGCCGAACCTCGGCCGGACGGCGAAGATCAAGGTCGCCCAGCCGTCGGTGACGGAGATGCTCGCCGCCCGCACGTCGAGCTGGCTGAGCGCCAGGACCCCGGCGCAGCGGCTGAACAGGCCGGGCCGGTCGGTCGCGCCGAAGGTGACCTGCTGCCCGTCGGCGACGTTCTGCACCCCGACGGTGACCGTTCCGCCGCCTCCCGGCAGGCCCGGCGTGGCGGCGGTGACCTGCGGCTCCGTCGGCTCGAGCACCGGGCCGGGAGCCGGGGCGGCGACCAGGTGGGCGTGCACCCGCGCCACCAGCGCCGCCACCAGGTGCGCCTTCCACGGCGACCAGGCCGAGGCACTGGTTGCTGCACCGTCGGCCTGGGCCAGGGCGTGCAGCAGCTGCAGCAGGCCCGGATCGCCGCCGATCGTGCCGGCGACCCGCGCGACGGTGGCCGGGTCGTCGATGTCGCGCCGGGTCGCGGTGTCCGGCAGCAGCAGGTGGTGCCGCACCATCGCCGCCAGCACCGCGACATCCGGCGGCGGGAAACCCATCCGGGCGGCGATTCGCGCGGCGATGCCCTCCCCGACCACGCTGTGGTCGCCCGGCCAGCCCTTGCCGATGTCGTGCAGCAGCGCACCGACCAGGAGCAGGTCCGGGCGGTCGACGTCGCGGGTGAGTTCCGCGGCCGTGGCGGCGGCCTCGACGAGGTGCCGGTCGACGGTGAACCGGTGCCACGGGTGCCGCTGCGGCAGGGCGCGCACCCGGTCCCACTCCGGGATCATCCGCGACAGCAGGCCCTCCTGGTCCAGCTGCTCCACGACGGCCACCGCGCTGCGCCCGCTGGCCAGCAGCCGCAGGAACGACCAGCGCACCTCCGGCGGCCACGGCTCGGGCAGCGGCGGAGCGTGCACGGCCAGCACCTTGAGCGTGTACGGCGACAGCAGCAGGTCGGCGCGGGCGGCCGCGGCCGCGCCCCGCAGCACCAGCCCCGGATCGGCGGCCGGGTGCGCATCGCGGGCCAGCACCACCTCGTCGCCCTGCCGGACCAGTCCCTCGGCCAGCGGCTCCCGGCGGACCCGGCGATAGCGGGAGCGTGGCCGGCGCACCAGCGCGGCGTCCACCCGGCGCCAGGTCTCGTCGGTGACGAAGGCCAGCCGGCGCCCGGCCAGGCTCACCCGGCGCAGCAGCGCGTCGTCGTCGGGCAGGCCGAGGGCCTCGGCCACCGGGCGCTGCGTCTGCCGGACGAGAGCATCGGTGGCCCGCCCGCTGGCGCGGCGCAGCGCGTCCCGGACGTCGAGCAGGAACCCGTAGGCCTCCCCCGCGTCGGCCGGCGGTTCGTCGGCCAGCTGGGCGGCGGCCAGCGCCCGAAGCACCTGTCCCTCACGCAGACCTCCGTAGGCCTCCTTGAGGTCGGGTTCGAGCAGGAAGCTGAGTTCCCCGAGCTGCCGGCCGCGACCGCTGCGCAGCTCGCGCAGCTGCGGGAGCAGCAGCTGGGCGTGCTGCCGCCAGGACGCCAGGGTGGCGGTGCGCAGGGTCGCCGCGAGCTCGGCGTCCCCGGCCACCAGCCGGACGTCGAGCAGCCCCAGCCCGGCCTTCACGTCGCCGCCGGCGACCGACACCGCCTCGGCCACGGTGCGCACCGAGTGGTCCAGCTTGAGCCCGGCGTCCCAGATCGGGTACCAGAGGGCGTCGGCCAGCGCGCCCACCTCCGGCCGCCCGTCGTGCACCAGCACCAGGTCCAGGTCGCCGTAGGGCGGGAGCTCGCGGCGTCCCAGGCTGCCGACGGCCACCAGGGCCACGCCGGTGCCGGTCGGCGCCGGGGTGCCACGGCGGGGAGCCGGCCGGGGCGTGCGCTCGAGGGCCTCGGACAGCAGGCCGGCCAGCCAGCCGTCGAGGGCCTCCCCCCGCTCGCTGCGGCTCAGGCCGGGCAGGGCGTCGGTGTCCAGCACGGGTACCTCTCCGGCGTCGGATGCAGGCAGCAGGAGAATCGGCCGGGACGGCGGTGGTTCCGCCGTCCCGGCCGACGTCGTCAGCCGGCGGGGATCACAACGCGTCCGCGCCGCGCTCGCCGGTCCGGACCCGGACGATCTCGTCGATCGTGGTCACCCAGACCTTGCCGTCACCGATCTGCCCGGTGCAGGCGGACTCCACCACCGCGTCCACCACCCGGGCGGCGTCCAGCTCGCTGACGACGACCTCGATGCGCACCTTCGGCACGAAGTCCACCTGGTACTCCGCACCCCGGTACACCTCGGTGTGCCCGCGCTGGCGGCCGAACCCCTGCACCTCGCTGACCGTGAGCCCGGCGATGCCGATCAGCTCCAGGGCGTTCTTGACGTCGTCGAGCTTGAACGGCTTGACGATGGCGGTGACCAGCTTCATGACCGGGAACCTTCCGTGTTGCGGGCCAGTGCCTGCGCGGGGGCATGCGTCTGGCCGACGAGTGTGGCGCCGCCGCCCCCGAGCGAGGCGAAGTCGTAGGCGGTCTCGGCGTGCACGACGCTGTCGATGCCGGCGACCTCGTCCTGCTCGGAGACGCGGAAGCCCATCGTCCTCTGGACGACGGTGCCGATGACGTAGGTGAGGACGAACGAGTACACCAGGACGGCGAGTGCGCCGACGACCTGGCGCCACAGCTGGTCGACCCCGCCGCCGTAGAAAAGCCCGTCCACGCCGGCCGTGGTCGCCGCGGAGGCGAAGAAGCCGACCGCGATGGTGCCCCACAGGCCACCGACGAGGTGCACGCCGACGACGTCGAGCGAGTCGTCGTAGCCCAGCTTGTACTTCAGGCCCACCGCCAGCGCGCACAGCACCCCGGCGACCAGCCCGACGGCGATCGCGCCCAGCGGCGTGACCGAGGAGCAGGACGGGGTGATGGCGACCAGGCCGGCGACCACGCCGGAGGCCGCGCCCAGCGAGGTGGCGTGCCCGTCGCGGATCCGCTCGGTCAGCAGCCAGCCGAGCGCCGCGGCACCGGTGGCCACCATGGTGGTCACCCAGACCTCGGCGGCCTGGCCGTTGGCCGACAGGGCCGACCCCGCGTTGAACCCGAACCAGCCGAACCACAGCAGCCCGGCGCCGATCATCACCAGCGGCAGGTTGTGCGGGCGCATCGGGTCGCGGCCGAAGCCGCGCCGCTTGCCCAGCACCAGCGCCAGCGCCAGGCCCGCCGCGCCGGCGTTGATGTGCACCGCCGTGCCACCGGCGAAGTCGATGGCCTGCAGCCGGTTGGCGATCCAGCCACCGACCGCGGACTCCGCGCCGTCGAAGGCGAACACCCAGTGCGCGACCGGGAAGTACACCAGGGTCGCCCAGATGCCGGCGAACACCATCCACGGGCCGAATCGGGCGCGGTCGGCGATGGCGCCGGAGATCAGCGCGACCGTGATGATCGCGAAGACGGCCTGGAAGGCGACGAAGGCCATCGAGGGGATGGTGAAGACCAGGCTGGTGGCGGCGAACCCGCTGTCGACGCCCTCGGTGCCGAGCAGCTTCTGCAGGCCGAAGAACTCCAGCGGGCTGCCGAGGAGGCCACCGCCCACGTCGTCCCCGAAGGCCATGGAGTAGCCGTAGAGCACCCAGAGCACGCTGATCAGGGCGAGCGCCCCGAAGCTCATCATCATCATGTTCAGCACGCTCTTGGCGCGGACCATGCCGCCGTAGAAGAGCGCGAGACCCGGGGTCATCAGCAGCACCAGGGCGGCGCTGGCCAGGACCCAGGCGGTGTCGCCGGTGTCCACGGCAACCTCCTGAGGATGTCGGTGTGGCGAACCACGCGAGGGCGGACCCCGTCCGCGGCGCGGTCGTCGGGGGCGCCACCGCAGGACGGCGACGCAGCCACAACGGTGCAGAAGGCGTGTTTCCGGATGCAGCGCGGACGCGTTTCGCCGCGGTGAACTCAGCAGCGCGTGTCGCCCCGGGTGTTCCAGTCCTGTTGCGGTCCCCTCAGTCAGCCCGGCAAACCAAGCCACGATGCTCCCGGCGGCGTCAGCCGACGATCGCCTCGGCGAAGGCCTCCGGCTCGAACGGCGCCAGGTCGTCCGGCCCCTCCCCCAGGCCGATCAGCTTCACCGGGATGCCGAGCTCGCGCTGCACCGACACCACGATGCCGCCCTTGGCGGTGCCGTCGAGCTTGGTCAGCACGATGCCGGTGACGTGCACCGCCTCGGTGAACACCCGGGCCTGGACGACGCCGTTCTGACCGGTGGTGGCGTCCAGCACGAGCAGCACCTCGGTGACCGGCGCCTGCTTCTCCACCACCCGCTTGATCTTGCCCAGCTCGTCCATCAGGCCGGACTTCGTGTGCAGCCGGCCGGCGGTGTCCACGATCACGGCGTCCACCTCGCCCTCGGTGCCGGTGCGCACCGCCTCGAAGGCCACCGACGCCGGGTCGCCGCCCTCCCGGCCCCGCACGGTGAGCACGCCGACCCGCTCGCCCCACGTCTCCAGCTGGTCGGCCGCGGCCGCCCGGAAGGTGTCCGCCGCACCGAGGACGACGCTCTTGCCGTCACCCACCAGCACCCGGGCGATCTTGCCCACCGTCGTGGTCTTGCCCGCGCCGTTGACCCCGACGACCAGCACCACGGCCGGCAGCCCGTCGTGCCGGTCGGTGGCCAGGCTGCGGTCCAGGTCCGGCCCCAGGACGGCGGTGAGCTCGCGCACGACCAGCGCCCGCAGCTCGGCACCGGACGCGGTGGCCAGCACCATGCTGTGGGTCCGCAGCCGCTGCACGATCTGGGTGGTGGCCGCGACGCCCACGTCGGCGGCCAGCAGGGTCTCCTCGACCTCCTCCCAGTCGTCCTCGGTGAGCCGCTCCCGGGCCAGCACGGTCAGCAAACCGCGGCCCAGCGAGGACTGGGACCGGGCCAGCCGGGAGCGCAGCCGGACCAGCCGCCCGGCCGAGGGCAGCGGCGTCTCGAAGACCAGCCCGGGCTCCGGCTCGGCCGGCGGCAGCACGACGGGCGCCTCCGGCTCGGCGGGCGCGGCCGGCGGGCCCGGCACGCGGTCGGCCGCGGTGGCACCGGTGTGCACGTCCGGGGCCGGCGGTGCCTCCTCGACCGGAGGACGCGGCGGCCGGGGGCGGGTGAGTGTGGTGCCGGCCGCGGCGTCGGAGTCCAGCCGGGTGGTCCGCCGTCCCCGGCCGACGAGCAGACCGACCCCGGCGATCAGGGCCACCACGAGGATCGCGATCGCGATCAGCACGAACTCCATGGCGGCCAGTCTCCCAGCCTCCCGATCGCCGGGTCCGGTCGCCGTCCGCTCCGCGACACGGCGGTATCGGGCAGGCTGTCGACATGCCCGAGACCGCCGGCACCCGGCCTCTGCTCCTGCTCGGCCCGCTACTGAGGCACGTCGACCCCGTGTCCGCGACCGTCTGGGTGGAGACCGACCGGGCCTGCGAGGTCTCGGTGCTCGACCGCCGGGCGCGCACCTTCTGCGTCGACGGGCACCACTACGCGCTGATCGTCGTGGAGGACCTGGAGCCGGGCAGCACCACCCCCTACGAGGTGCACCTGGACGGCCACCGGGTCTGGCCGATGCCGCACTCGGCCTTCCCGCCGAGCCGGATCCGCACCGTCGGCCGCCCCGGACCGTTCCGGATCGCCTTCGGCTCCTGCCGGTACGCGACGCCGACCAGCGTCGACGTCCGGGACGGCATCCCACCGGACGCCCTGGACAGCTACGCCCGGGAGGTCGCCGCCACTCCGGAGGACCAGTGGCCCGACGCCCTGGTGCTGCTCGGCGACCAGGTCTACGCCGACGAGGTGACGCCGGCGACGCGCGCCTGGATGGCCTCCCGGCGCGACCTCGACGCCCCGCCTGGGGCGCAGGCTGCCGACTTCGAGGAGTACACCCGGCTCTACGCCGAGTCCTGGGGCGATCCGCAGGTGCGCTGGTTGATGTCCACCATCCCGTCCTCGATGATCTTCGACGACCACGAGATGATCGACGACTGGAACACCTCGGCGACCTGGCGGGCGGAGGCGACGCCCACGGACTGGTGGCGGCGGCGCATCTGCGGCGGCCTGACCAGCTACTGGGTGTACCAGCACCTGGGCAACCTGTCCCCGCGCGAGCTGGCGGAGAACGCCACCTGGCAGGCGATCAGCCACCGGGACGACGGCTCGGACGACGCCGGCCCGATGCTGGACGAGATGGCGCTGGCCGCCGACCAGGAGCCGGAGTCCGTCCGCTGGAGCTACGTCCGGCACTGGGGTCCCGCCCGCCTGGTCATGGTCGACAGCCGGGCCGGCCGGGTGCTCACCGAGACCGACCGCGCGATGCTCGACGACGACGAGTTCGGCTGGGTCGAGGGCGCCGTGCAGCAGGCCGTGGCCGACGGCGTCGACCACGTGCTGGTCGGCACCTCGCTGCCCTGGCTGCTGCCGCACGCGGTGCACGACATCGAGCGCTGGAACGAGACGCTGGCCGCGCGGCACGCCGGCAAGCCGGTGGGCCGGCTGGCCGAGAAGCTGCGCCAGGCCGCCGACCTGGAGCACTGGGCCGCGTTCGGCAAGTCCTTCGAGCGGCTGGGGCGGGTCCTGGTCGCGGCCGCCCGTGGCGAGTACGGCGCCGCCCCGGCCACCGCGCTGGTGCTCTCCGGCGACGTGCACCACGCCTACGCCGCCGAGCTGGTCCACCCCGGCGGACTGCGCGGCAGGGTGCACCAGCTCACCGTCTCCCCGCTGCACAACCAGGCTCCGCACGCCATCGAGATCGGCTTCCGGATCGGCTGGAGCCGGTGGGCCCGGACGATCACCCGGACGATCAGCGGGCTGGCCCGGGTCCCCTCGACCGAGCTGCGGTGGCAGAAGAAGGCCGGCCCGTTCTTCGGCAACGAGATCGGCGAGCTCGTCCTGGAAGGCCGCGACGTCCGGTTCCGGCTGTTCGCCACCAGCCGGGACGACGGCCTGCAGCCGCACTTCGACCAGGTCCTGGACACCGAACTGGCCTGACCGCCTCCGACGACGGACCGCCCCGGGAGAATGCGACCGTGACCAAGCCCGCCCCCGGTCCCGACCAGCCACCGATCCCGGTCCGGCTGCTGACCTTCAACATCCGCCACGGCGTGGACGACGACGGCCGGCACGACCTGCCGCGCCTCGCCCGGCTGCTGGCCGGCACCGACGCCGACGTCCTGTGCCTGCAGGAGGTCGACCGGCACTTCGGCGAGCGCAGCGAGTTCGTCGACCAGGCGCTGCTGCTGTCCCGGGCGCTGGAGATGCAGCTGGCCTGGGGGCCGGCGATCGACGAGCCCGGCCCCACGCCGGCGGATCCGCGGCGGCAGTACGGCAACGCGCTGCTGTCCCGGCTGCCGATCTTGATCAGCGACGTGCACCCGCTGCCCGGCGAGGGCGAGCCGCGCAGCGCCCTGCGGACGCTGGTGGAGCTCGACGGCGGGGCGCTGTGGGTGACCACGACGCACCTGAGCAACTCCTCGGCCGCCGACCGTGCCGCCCAGGCCGCCGCGATCGCCGGGCTGCACACCGAACCGATGGAGACCGGCGTCCTGGTCGGTGACCTCAACACCGACGCCGGCGCCGCCGAGCTCGACGTCCTGCGGGAGCGGTTCACCGACGCCTGGCACCTGGCGCAGGCCCGCGCGGACCAGTCCGGGCGGTGGTCCCTGCACCGCGGCGAGGGGCGGACGCACCCGGCGCGCCACCCGCACCAGCGGCTGGACCAGGTGTGGGTGTCGGCCGGGGTGACGGTCACCGCCGCCGAGGTGCTCGACGCCTCGGGGAGCTCCGATCACCATCCGCTGCTGGTCGACCTGGCCGTCACCTCCGGCGTCTGACCCAGCGCCGTCAGGTGCAGCGTCGCCAGATGACCCTGCACCGCGGCCGTCGTCCGATCCAGGTCGCCGGTGGCGAGCAGGTCGAGCAGGCCGCCGCGCAGCACGGCCAGGACCAGGGTCCGTTCCGCTGATGCCGCCGGGGTGTGCCGCCGGCCGGGTTCCTGCGCACCGGCCAGCACGGCGAGCCAGTCCTCGACGGTGGCCCGGGCGAACCTGGCCCATGGCCCGTCCGGTTCGACCAGCGAGCGCGCGTACCCCTCCACCCACAGGGTGAGCAGGCTGCGGTGTTCCGGTGCGGCCAGCCAGGACCACACCTGCTCTGCTGTCCGGGTCAGTCCGGCCGCGTTCCCGTCGCCCTGCCGTCCGTCGGCGCCCAGCCGGCCCAGCAGCTGCAGCTCGTCGCTGCGGGCGCGCGCGAGCAGTGCCCGGATGAGGCCGTCCTTGCTGCCGAACAGGTAGAGCAGGACGCGGGGGCTGGACCCGATGGCGGCGGCCAGCGGCCGCAGGGACAGCTCGGCCAGCCCGTGGGCCAGGGCGTACCGGTAGGCGGCCTCGAGCAGTTCGGTCTGCCGTGCCGACGGGGTTGCCTCCGGGTTGCCCATGGGGCCATCCTGGCAGCACTGAAACGAGTGTGTCAGTAGCCGGAGCACCGGGCGGGAGACGACATGACGCTGTCGGCCACGGAGGGCGCTCGACCGGAGGGCGGCGCGGCGCGCGTCGTGGTCCGCCGACTGGGCCGGCCGGGCGACCTCGGCTGGGTGGTCCTGGCGCACGGCGAGGTCTACGCCGAGGAGTTCGGCTGGGACACCAGCTTCGAGGCCCTGGTCGCCCGCATCGTGGCCGACTACGCCGGGCACCACGACCCGGCTCGGGAGGCCTCCTGGATCGCCGAGGTGGACGGCGAGCGCGTCGGTTGCGTGTTCTGCGTCGCGGCCGGCGAGGAGACCGCCCAGCTGCGGATCCTGCTGGTCCATCCCGCTGCCCGGGGTCTCGGGGCCGGCAGCCTCCTGGTCGGCACCTGCCTGGACTTCGCCCGCGCGGCCGGCTACCGGCGGATCACCCTCTGGACCAACGACGTGCTGGCCGCGGCCCGGCAGATCTACGTGGCGGCGGGATTCCAGCTGGTCGACGAGGAACGCCACACCAGCTTCGGGCACGACCTGGTCGGGCAGAACTGGGCCCGGGACCTGTAGGTCCCGGAATGGCTCCGCCCGCGGCGGCACCGGTCGCCGACCTCACCGGCCGGCGATGGGTCGGCGTCGCGATCATGGTGAGCCTGTCGGCGACCGTGCTCGGGTTGTCCCGCTTCGGCTACGGCGTCCTGCTGCCGGCGATGCGCGCGGAGCTGGGCTGGAGCTACGCCCAGGCCGGACTGCTGGAGACCGCCAACGCGGTCGGTTACCTGGCCGGCGCCCTGGGCCTGCCCGCCCTGCTGGCTCGCGTCGGGCTGCCCACCACGCTGCGCTGCTGCGCCGCGGTGGCCACGCTGAGCCTGCTCGGCTGCGCGGCGACCCCGGACCTATCGCTGCTCCTGGTGCTCCGCGGGATCGGCGGGGCGGCCTCGGCCGCGCTGTTCGTCGCCGGTGCGCTGCTGGCAGCCCGGCTCGCGACCGCCACCGGCCGTCCGGGGGCCGTGCTGGGGATCTACTACGCCGGCGTCGGTCCGGGGATCCTGCTCACCGCGCTGCTCGCACCGGTCGTGCTGAGCGACCCGAGCTGGTGGCGGGTGGGCTGGCTGGTCCTCGGCGGGCTGGCCGCAGGGTGCGCAGCCGTCGCCGGCCGGGTGGCGTGTCGGATCCCCACGCCGGCGGACCTCCCGGGATCCGCCGGACCGAGGAGGCAGCGGCTGGGCTGGGCGCTGGTGGCCTTCACCTTGTTCGGGATCGGCTACGTCCCCTATGCCACGTTCGCGCCGGCCTACTGGCGCCAGTCCAGCAGCGTCGCCCTGGTGACCGGCCTGTGGGTGCTGCTGGCCGGTGCGGCAACTGCGTCGGGATGGCTGTGGCGCAGGTTGCTCGCCCGCCCCGCCCGGGCGCTGGCCGTGCTCCTCGCGGTGGTCACCACGGCCGTGGCGTTGCCGCTGGCATCCGTCGCGCGCCCGGTTCTGGCGGTGTCCGCGGCGCTGTTCGGCGCGGCGTTCCTCGCGGTGTCCGCCGCGGCCACCGGGCTCATCCGTCAGGCCCGGCCGGAGCCGGAGTGGTCGCGGACCCTGACCGTCTTCATCGCGCTGTTCGGCGCCGGCCAGGTCGTCGGTCCGCTGCTGACCGGCCGGCTGGCCGACCACATCGGGCTCCGTGGCGGCCTGGCCGTCGCCGCCGGCCTGCTGACCCTGGCCGTGCTGGCCGCGTGCCTGCAGTCAGCGCCGGACGACGTCAGGGGGTCCCCACCGGCTCCCGCAGCCGCTGGCTGATCACGCCGGTGATGCCGTCCCCGCGCATGCTGACCCCGTACAGGGCGTCGGCGATCTCCATCGTCCGCTTCTGGTGGGTGATGACGATCAGCTGCGACGTGCTCCGCAGCTGCTCCACCAGGGTGAGCAGCCGGCCGAGGTTGACGTCGTCCAGCGCGGCCTCCACCTCGTCCAGCACGTAGAACGGTGAGGGCCGAGCCCGGAAGATCGCCACCAGCAGCGCGACTGCGGTCAGCGACCGCTCGCCGCCGGACAGCAGCGACAACCGCTTCACCTTCTTGCCCGGCGGGCGGGCCTCCACCTCCACGCCGGTGGTCAGCAGGTCGCCGGGGTCGGTGAGGAGGATCCGCCCCTCCCCGCCCGGGAACAGCGTGGAGAAGACCTCCGCGAACTCCCGCTGGGTGTCGGCGAAGGCGGCGGCGAACACCTCGTGGATGCGGGCGTCGACCTCACGGACCACGGTGAGCAGGTCCCGCCGGGTGGCCCTCAGGTCCTCCAGCTGGGTGGCCAGGAACGTGTGCCGCTCCTCCAGCGCCGCGAACTCCTCCAGAGCCAGCGGATTGACGTTGCCGAGGGTCGCCAGGTCCCGCTCCGCACGCGCCGCCCGCCGCTCCTGGGTGGCCCGGTCGTAACCCGGCACGCCCGGCCCGTACTCCGCGACCAGCGTCGGCAGGTCGACGCCGTACTCCTCGGCGGCCCGAGCCTCCAGCGCCTCGATCCGCAGCCGCTGCTCGGCGCGCGCGACCTCGTCGCGGTGCACCTCGTCGGTGAGCCGGTCCAGCTCCGCGGTGTGCTCACGGACCCGCCCCCGGACGGCGAGCAGCTGCGCCTCGCGGCCGGTGCGGGCCTCGGCCAGCGCGTCCCGCTCGGCGGCCGCCCGCGCCAGCGAGGCGGTGAGCGCGGTGAGCGCGCTGTCGGCACCGGCCCGGACCGCGGCGGCGACCCGCGCGCCGCGCTCCCGGGCTACGCGGGCGGCAGCGGCCCGTTCCCGGGCAGCGC
>JAICZD010000257.1 GCA_025933855.1 Modestobacter sp.
GCCCCCCACGCCTCGCAAGCTCGGCGCGGGGCCCTGCACCGGGGCCCGCTGCCCCCCACGCCTCGCAAGCTCGGCGCGGGGCCCTGCACCGGGGCCGGCCGGGGGTCGGTGATTACCGTGCCCTGATGCGCAACACACGGCCGCACGTCCGGCCGCCGGAGCCGGGGACCACCTGGGAGGACGAGGACTTCGCCCGGGTGGACTGGGACTGGACCGAGCTGGACCGGGTCACCTTCCTCCGCTGCCGGTTCGACGACGCCTCGCTGCTGGAACTGGTCACCCGCCGCTGCGTCTTCGAGCGGTGCGTGCTCACCGGCGCCGCCCTCTCCGGCTCCCGGCACGAGGGCACCGCCTTCCTGTCCTGCCGCTTCGACCGCGCCAAGCTCTTCGACGTCGTCTGGTCGGCGTGCAAGCTGACCGGCTCCCAGTTCCCGGGAGCCACCCTGCGGCCGATGACCTCGACCGAGTGCGACTGGTCCTACGCCTCGCTGCGCGGCGCGGACCTGGCCGGGGTGAACCTGTCGGGGCAGAAGCTGGTCGAGGCCGACCTCACCGACACAGACCTGCGCGAGGCAGACCTCAGCGGCGCCACCCTTCGGCACGCCCGGCTGCAGAGCACCCTGCTGCGCGGTGCGGACCTGCGCGGTGCGGACACCGAGGGCGTCAACTGGCGGGGCTTCGACCCGACCGGGGTGCGGCTGGACCTGGTGCAGGCGGTCCTGTTCGCCCGCGCCCACGGCGCGCTGGTCGCGGACTGATTCCCTCGGGGCCGCGGCCGGGGCCGGGGTCGCGGTCCGGGGTCGAGGTCCGGGGTCGAGGTCCTAGGTCGAGGTCCTAGGTCGAGCCGGTCGGCCGACCGGGTGGCCGCGTCATGACCCGGCTCAACGATCGCCGGAGCGGCTCCGGCTCAGCGCCGGAGCGGCTCAGCGTCGGCGGCTCAGCTTCGGGTTCGTCGACAGGGCCTTGAGGGCGCCCAGCAGGCCCAGCGCGCCGACGGCGACGGTGAACCAGCCTCCGACCTCGTAGCGGGCGTCGTCCCAGCCGGCGTCGGCCAGCGGAACCAGCACGCCGGCCGCCACTCCGAGTGACACCAGCAGCGCCAGGACGCCGAGGAACCGGTGGGTGCGGGCCGGGACGTACATCAGCAGCCCGAGCACGAACAGCGCCGCGCCGCCGAAGACGACGGCGAGCGGTTGCCAGGAGCCGGTGCTCCACAGCGAGCCGTCCCGGACGTCGTCCACACCTGCGCGGACCAGGTCCAGCCCGGGATCGCCGCTCCGCACCCAGACCACGAGCAGGCTCACGCCCGCGGCCATGCCGGCGAGGAGCAGCAGCAGACCGGCCAGGGGATCGGCGCGCCGGATCGCCACCGGATCGGTGGAGTACGGCGGCTCGGTGCGGTCGCCGTGCTCGACGACGGCGCGCCGGGATCGGCGGGAGCCCTCCGGCCGGGCGCGCTCGTCGTCCGCACCGATCCCGGGCGGTGGTCCCGGGACGCCGGTGCCCGCTGCAGGCTCGCCGTCGTGGGTGTCCGGCGGCACCGGATCGGTGGGCTGCTCGGACAGGGACCAGCCGGGGACGTCGCGGGTCAGGTCGTCGGCGTACCGGCCGTGGGAATCGGGCATCGGTGTCTCCCTCGTGCAGGGGTGCGGGCCGCGCCGCCGTTCGAGCCTAGTGACGAAACGCCGCCCGTCGGGGAGGCAGGCCGTCGGGTCCGTGGGTCCGGCGCTGCGGTGGGGGGCGTCGGGCAGACTGGGCCCGTGGCGGCGACGACTCTGGACGGCAAGGCGACCGCAGCGGCGATCCGGGTCGAGCTCACCGAGCGGGTGGCCGCCCTGGCCGCCTCGGGACGGCGTCCGGGACTGGGCACCCTGCTGGTCGGCGACGACCCGGGCAGCCGGTGGTACGTGTCGGCCAAGCACGAGGACTGCGCCCAGGTCGGCATCGCCAGCCTCCAGCGCGAGCTGCCCGCCACCGCCGCCCTCGCCGACGTGCTCGCCGTCGTCGAGGAGTTCAACGCCGATCCCGACTGCACCGGCTACATCGTGCAGCTGCCCCTGCCGCGCGGCCTGGACGAGAGCGTCGTGCTCGAGCGGATGGACCCGGCGAAGGACGCCGACGGGCTGCACCCGGTCAACCTGGGCCGGCTCGTGCTGGGGATTCCCGCCGCGCTGCCCTGCACGCCCCAGGGCATCGTCGAGCTGCTGCGCCGGTACGACGTCCCGATCGCCGGTGCCGACGTCGTCGTGGTCGGCCGCGGCATCACCGTCGGGCGGCCGCTGGGCCTGCTGCTGACCCGGCGGACGGAGAACGCCACGGTCACTCTGTGCCACACCGGCACCCGCGACCTGGCCGCGCACACCCGGGCCGCGGACGTCCTCGTCGCGGCGGCCGGGGTGCCGGGCCTGATCACCGCCGAGATGGTGAAGCCGGGCGCCGCCGTCCTCGACGTGGGGGTCAGCCGGGTCCAGGGGAAGATCGCCGGCGACGTGGCGGCCGACGTGGCGCGGGTGGCCGGCCACCTGGCGCCCAACCCCGGCGGTGTCGGGCCGATGACCCGGGCGATGCTGCTGTCCAACGTGGTCCTCGCCGCCGAGCAGGCGGTCGGCACGGAGGTGCTCTCGGCATGAGCACGTCAGCCGGCAGCGCGGGGCCGGACCGTCCACCGCTGTACGTGCGCCGGCCGCTGGTCGCCGGGCTGGTCCGGCAGTGGGCGCTGTTCCTGGTGATCATCGCGGTGGGGATCGGGCTGGCGCTCGTCGCGGTCGAGCAGTGGCGGCGCGGGCTGGTCGTCGTCGGGCTGGCGATGGTCGGCGCGGCGCTGATGCGGCTGCTGCTCCCGCTGCCCCGGGTCGGCTTCCTCGCCGTCCGCAGTCGCCCGGTGGACGTCACGCTCACCGCCGGGGTCGGCGTCGCGGTGGCGCTGATCGCGCTGGCCATCCCGCACCCCTGACCCGCGCGGCTCCGGGCCGGTGGCGGCGGGCCTCTCGCACCCCACCGGAAGCGTGCAAGGGACCGGACCGCCTGCCCCGGACGGACCCGCGCGGGCGCTCCGTACCGCTCGGCGCTAGGTTGGCGGGCATGGCAGATCGGTCACGGAACGGCAAGGTCACCGTTGTCGGAGCCGGTTTCTACGGTTCCACGACAGCGTTGCGGCTGGCCGAGTACGACCTGTTCGACACCGTCGTGCTCACCGACATCGTCGAGGGCAAGCCCGAGGGCCTGGCGCTGGACATCAACCAGTCCCGCCCGATCGAGGGTTTCGAGACCCGCGTGGTCGGCGTCGGCGGTGGCTCGTACGCGGGCACCGAGGGCTCCGACGTCGTCGTCATCACCGCCGGCCTGCCCCGCAAGCCGGGCATGAGCCGGATGGACCTCATCGAGACCAACGCCGGGATCGTCCGCCAGGTCGCGGAGAACATCGCGCAGACCTCGCCGGACGCCGTGGTGATCGTGGTGTCCAACCCGCTGGACGAGATGACGGCGCTGGCCCAGCTGGCCACCGGCTTCCCCAAGCACCGGGTGATGGGGCAGGCCGGGATGCTGGACACCGCGCGCTTCACCAACAACGTGGCCGAGGAGCTCGGCGTGCCGGTCGGGTCGGTGCGCACCCTGACCCTGGGGTCGCACGGCGACACGATGGTCCCGGTCCCCTCGCGCTGCACCGTCGACGGCAAGCCGCTGAGCGACGTGCTGCCGGCCGACCGGATCGAGCACCTGGTCGACCGCACCCGCAACGGCGGGGCCGAGGTCGTCGCCCTGCTCAAGACCGGGTCGGCCTACTTCGCTCCCTCGGCCGCCGCCGCGCGGATGGCGCGCGCGGTCATCGAGGACTCCGGTGCGGTGATGCCGGTGTGCGCGTGGGTCGACGGTGAGTACGGCATCAGCGGGGTCTACCTGGGTGTGGAGGCCGCGATCGGTCGCCAGGGTGTGAAGCGGGTCGTCGAGGGCGACCTGTCCGACAGCGAACTCGCAGGTCTGCGCCAGGCCGCCGAGGCGGTGCGGGCCAAGCAGGCCGACGTAGCCGACCTCTGAAGAAGGACCCCTCCTCCCAGCCCTCGCAAGCTCGGCGTGGGAGGAGGGAGCCGTTCCAGCCCCTCGCCCGGACGGGGCTGATGAATCGACTAGGAGAACCGTGCGCAAGATCAAGGTGCAGGGCACGGTCGTCGAGCTCGACGGCGACGAGATGACCCGGATCATCTGGCGGTTCATCAAGGACCAGCTGATCC
>JAICZD010000060.1 GCA_025933855.1 Modestobacter sp.
AGCAGCTGCGGACCGAACAGAGGCTTGAGGTCCTCCGCGGCCAGGGCGTCCAGGGCCGACTGCACCTCACCCATCGGACACCTCCCCAGCAACTCGAACTGATGTTCGAAGCATATCGGGTGATCGGCCTCGCCGCAAGGTAAAAGCGCAGCTCAGAGTGGGTTTTCCGGGTTCAGGGCGACACCCGAGCACCGGGCCTAGCGTCGGCCTCGCGGAGAAGGCGCTCGGCGCCGTCCCTCAGCCGGGAGCAGCCGGCAGGGGCGAGGTCGCGGATTCTCCGGCGGCCCGGCCAACGGCACCGGGCTCGACCTCCTGCGCTTCCGTGCGCAGCCGACCCCGGGAGCCACCCTCGGCGAGCAGGGACACGGCCAGGAACAGCAGGAAGGCAGGGGTGGCGTCGAACAGCCCGCTCTCCAGGATGCTGCGGCCGACGAGAAAGACCAGCAGCCCCAGGAAGAGCACGCGCTGGGGCCGGGGAGCCAGCACCGCCCCGCGGAACACCCAGAGCACCCAGACCGCCGCCGCGACCAGCCCGACGACGCCGGTCTGCACCAGCAGGGACGCCCAGCTGCTGTCCAGGGGCTGGGTCTCCCAGTACTGGCCGGTCACTCGGATGATCTTGACCGAGAGTCCGCCCCCGAAGGCCTGCTCCCAGCCGGAGGTCGCCCAGGTGAGCGCGGCCCGCCAGGCGATGAAGCGCGAGTCGAGCGTGCTGGTGCCGTCGCCACCGCGGGCCAGGAAGCCGGTGACCACACCGGTCGCGACCGCCGCGACGGCGGCCAGCGACCCCAGCACCAGGCTGCCGACCACGAGCCCGACCCGGGCCCGCCGGATCTGCACCGCCATCAGCGCGATGCCGGCCAGGAGCATGAGCAGACCCGTCCGGGAACCGGTGACCCACAGGACGCCGAGCAGGTACACCCCGACCACCGCGGCCGACCAGCCGGCGTGGCCCAGCACCGTCCGCCACGCCAGGAAGGTCACGGCGACCCCGGCCAGCAGCGCCAGTTCGTTGGGGTCCATGGCCGGGATGCCGCCGGCCAGCCGGCCCGAGGCCAGGCTCGGCAGTCCGGTGACCGACCCGACGACGGCGATCCCGCCGCACGCCCAGGCGATGGCGGTGAGCACCTCACCGGCCGGCGCAGAGCGCAGCAGGAAGAACACGGTGGCGCCCAGGATGGCGACCCGGACGCCGACCACTCCTCCGGCCACCAGCCGACCGGAGCTCAGCGCACCGAACACCGAGCTCCCCAGCACCACCCCGAGCAACCACAGCGACGCGGTGCCCAGTCGCGGCCGGGGTCCGGACTGCGCCAGGCCGAAGGCCAGCACGAGGGCGAGCACGCTCACGGCCGCCTTGGCGAGGACGACGGGGTCCAGGGAACCAGTGAAGTACTCGCCCCGACGCCAGGTCACACTGCCGACCACGACCAGGACGGCGGCCAGCAGGACGGCGCGCCGACGCGAAGCCCAACCCGGTGCCGGTGGGCGAGCGTGCTCAGCTCGACGTGTCGCTGTGGTCACGGAACGTCATGGTAGGTCGTCGTCCGAACCATGATCGACGCAACGCGCCCCCGGACGGTGCGGAACCCGGTCATGCCGCGACCGGCTCGAGGCGCTGTTCCGCCGGCTTGCAGCTGCGTCGTACGAGCGGCACGACGACCGACTGCCGGACGGCGAGCGCCGTGACGGCCGGCCCGACCGCGAGGGCGACCGGGGCCCACAGCACCCAGCCACCACCGGCAGCCACGACACAGAAGACGGCGACCAGCGCGGCGAGCTCCAGGCCGCGCAGCGCCAGCACCTGCCGCTGGCCGCCGTGCACCGAGGCCAGGCCGGCGTACGGCAGGAGAGTGGCACCGGCGACCGCGTAGCCGGCCCAGCCGGCCACCGCCAGCGCCGGAACCTCGTAGTCCCCACCGGTCAGGAGCGGGCCCAACCAGGGCAGCGCCGCGAGCGACAGCGCACCGATCAGCGCCACACCCAGCGAGAGCGCCACGGCGGCCCGGTCGGCCAGCCGGAGGCTGTCTGCCAGCGGCCGGTGCCGCAGGCTGACGAAGTGCGGCAGGAGGAAGGAGCCCAGGCCGGCCAGGACGACGAGCGTCGGGGCGGTGAACACCCGGGCGGCCTCCAGCGGTCCGTAGGCGGCCGCCCCGACCATGCCGACGACGACGACCCGGACGAGGGTCAGCGAGGCCGGCCGCACCGTCTGGGCGGCCGCACGCCAGCTGCCGAAGGAGGCGACCGCGCCGAGTGCCGGGCGCCGCCAGGGGCCGCGGAGCCGCTCTTCGGCCGGCAGCCGCCACCAGGCCACGGCGGCGGCACCGGTCTGACCGACCAGCAGGGCGACCACGAAGGAGCTGAGCGACAGCCCACCGGTCCACTGGGCGAGCGTCAGGGTGACCAGCGCCAGGACGAGACTCGTCCCGTCGACCGCGGGCAGGGTCCAGAACCGACCGGTGGCCATCAGCAACCGCCGCAGCGTGTCCTCGGCGATGAAGGCCGCGCTCGCCGCGCCGGTGAGCAGAGCGGCCCACAGCGGGACCATTCCGCTGAGCAGGGCGCCGGCGACGCCGACCATCCCCGCGCCCGCGCAGACGACCGCCGTCCAGACGTGCAGGCCCGCCCGGATGCGGAGATCGGAGCGATCGAGCACGGTGAGCGAATCGCCGACCAGCCCGCTGCAGACCGCCGTGGCCAGGACCAGGACGCCGTACCCGAGCGCGAAGGCGGCCAGTCCGTCGGCACCGAGCGCCCGGGCGGCGGCCACCTGCAGGACCAGCCCGGCGAGGGCCTGCGTCCCCTGGCCCAGCACCGCGCCGGTGGCGCGGCGGCGCAGCAGGCTGAGCAACCGGGTGCGCATGGCGGGCTCCTCTCCTGGACGGTGCTGGGTGGGCGGTGACGTGCAGGGCCGCGGGGGCCGTCCCGGTCGGACGGCCCCCGCGGCGTCGATCAGCCGGCGACGGGTGCGGCGGTGATCGTGGTGAACCGGACGTCGACCCCCGCGGTGGCGCTGCCGGACAGGTAGGTCGCCAGACCCACCCCACCCGGTGCCTGCAGCTCCGCGGTGCTGTCGGTGCCGGCCACCGTCGGCGTCGTCGGCTCGGTCGTCCCGGCCTTCCACACCGTGGCCGACAGGTTCGTCGTGCCGGTTCCGGAGGCCTGCACCCGGACGTTGAGCTCCATGCCCGCCGTGTAGGTGACGCCGCTGAGCACGACCTCCTTGCCGATCAGGGCCTCATCGGTGGTGCCGGTCAGCCGGTCCAGGGCGACGGCCACGCTGCCGTCGGGCAGGATCCGCACCCGCGCCTGGTAGGCCTTGTTCACGCCCACCCGCCGCGCCCCGACGTACACCATGGCGCCGCTGCCGGTGGGCACGGCCGACAGGGACATCGTCGTCCGCACGTCCGCGCTGGTCTGCTGGACGTCGCCCAGGAAAGAGCCGGTGTTGGTGCCCTTGGCCGCGGCGAACACCGCGGCCCCGGACTTCACCGACTGCCGGGAGGCACCGGCCCAGGCCGACCACGCACCACCCTGGTCCGCGGTGCCCAGCCCCCCGGTCACCGTCCGCCCGAAGGCGTCGGAGGCCAGCAGCGCCGGATCGGCCGGCGGGGTGGGGTCCTGCGGAGCCGGCGCGGTGACCGTCACCGACTTCTCCACCGAACCGGTCGCACCGCCGTCGTCGGTCACCGTCAGCCGGACCGGGTAGGTCCCGGCGGCGGCGTACGTGTGGGACGCGGTGGCTCCGCTGCCCGTGCCCCCGTCCCCGAAGGACCAGGCGTAGGAGGCCACGGTGCCGTCAGCGTCCTTCGACGCCGACCCGTCGACGGAGGCGGTCAGGTCCGCCGCCGAGGCGGTGAAGGCGGCCGTCGGAGCGGCATTGGCCGGAGCCGTCGCGGCGACCGGAGCCGCGCTGAAGGTGCCGAAGCGGATGTCGACCCCGGCGGTGGCGCTGCCGGACAGGTAGGCCGACAGTCCCACCCCGCCCGGTGCCTGCAGCGCCGCGGTGGTGTCGGTCCGGGTCAGCGTCGGGGTGGCCGGCTCGGCCGCAGCCGCCGGCCACACCGTCGTCGACAGCTGCGTCGTCCCCGAGCCGGAGGCCTGCACCCGCACGCCGAGCACGGTGCCCGGCGTGTAGGTGAGGCCCTTCACCGTGACCTCGGACCCGATCAGGGACTCGTCCGTGCTGCCGTTCAGCTTGACCAGGGCCACCGCCACGGTGCCGTCGGAGAGGAACCGCAACCGCGTCTGGTAGCCGTGGGTGGCATCCACCCGCCGCGCCCCGACGTAGACCATGGCCCCCCCGCCGGTCGGCACCGCCGACAGCGACACCGTCGTCCGCACGTCGGCATCGGTCTGCGCGACCTCCGCCAGGTACGAGCCGGTGTTGGTGCCCTTGGTCGTGGCGAACACCGCGTTACCCGGCTTCACCGACTGCCGGGAGGCACCGGCCACCGCCGTCCACGCGCCGCCGACGTCAGCGGTCCCGAGACCGCCGGCCACCGTCCGGCCGAACGCGTCGGAGGCCAGCACCGGCTGCCCGGCGACCGTGACCGACTGCTCGGTCCGGTTGGTCGCGCCGTCGTCGTCGGTCACGGTCAGCGCCACCGTGTAGGTGCCGTCGGCCGGGTAGACGTGCGTGGTCTGGACGCCGGAACCCGTCGTCCCGTCACCGAAGGCCCAGGACCAGCCGGCCACCGTCCCGTCCGCGTCCGTGGAACCGGATGCGTCGAGGGCGACGGCCCGGCCCGCCGGCGAGGCGGTGAAGCGGGCCTGCGGCGCTCCGTTCGGCGGCGGCGCGGTCACGGTCACCGACGCCGTCCGCTGAGCGGTGGCCCCACCGTCGTCGGTCACCGTGAGGCTGACCGGGTAGGTGCCGGGGGTGGCGTAGGCGTGCGTCGCCGTGACCCCGGTCCCGGTGCTCCCGTCGCCGAAGACCCAGGCGTAGGACGCGATCGTGCCGTCCGGATCGGCCGAGCCGGTGGCGTCGAAGGCGGCGGCGAGGTCGGTCACCTTCGTGGTGAAGGCGGCGGTCGGCGCGGCGTTGGGTGCCGTGCCGGTGCTGCCCTGGGCGAAGTGCGCTGCGATCCGGTCGGCCGGCAACGCGGTGGGGTAGACGGCGACCTCGTCGATCTTGCCGTTCAGGAAGGCGGCGCCGGACCAACTGCTGTCGCCGCCGATGCGCCAGTAGCCGAGGTAGGCCGACGCCATGGTGGTGCTGGTCCGCTGCCCGACGACCTTGCCGTCCAGGTACAGGGCCAGGCCCTTGTTGCTCATCGACGCGACGACGTGGTGCCACTTGCCGTCGTTGTAGGCGCCCGGGCTGGTGACGATGTAGTTGGCGGCATCGCGCACCCCGAAGGAGACCCGCCCGGCGGTGTCCATGTAGACGTGCCGGTCATAGCTGCCGCTCGTCCCGGTGTTCGAGCTACCGAAGCCGACGATCTTGCCGCCGCTGGTCGTGGTGGTCGAGAACCAGGCCTCGACGGAGAACTGCTGCGGGGCCGGGACCGTGGTCTTGGTCGCGACGAGCCCGGACGACGTGCCGTTGAAGGAGAAGGCGGTGTCGCCGTCCCCGGCGATTGCTCCGGCAACGCCCCGGGTGACTCCGGAGTTGATCGTCGCGTCGGAGGTACCGGCCGTGTCGTAGGCGGTCGCACCCGAGGTCTCGCTGAAGGACCACTGGTCGATCGCCCCGTCGGTGTGCACCGTGTCCGTGTAGGCCCGGGCCTTGCCCACGCCCGTCGTGGTCACCGACACCCAGCTCGAGCCGCGCCGGTTGCCCGCCGGGTCCGAAGCGGTCACCCGGTAGGTGTGGGTTCCGGCGCTGACCCCGCGGTCGGTGTAGGCCAGGCCCGGCTTCTGCCAGAAGGTCGACGGCCGGGTGAACTGCGCGATCGGGGTGGTCTCGTTGCCGTCCCGGTAGACGCGGTAGGTGAGGTTCTGGTTGTCCAGGTCGCTGACCGCCCGCCAGCCGATGCGCACGGTCCCGGGCGCGATCGCCGTCGCCGTCGGGGCCGGCGCCGGGGTGGCGACGATCTTGTTCGGCGCGATGCTCGGCAGCGCGAAGCGCACCAGACCCTGCTGGCCGATGTCGTTGACCGCCGGGAACTCACCGCCGTAGGTGACGTACTGCGCGTTGCCCGAGACGCTCCAGCCGGCCTGGTTCTGGCCGGTGTAGGTGCCCGCCTTGAGGGTGGGGTACCAGGGCAGCTGCTGGGCCGAGCGCAGGCCCTGGAAGGCCTCCGGGGAGGTGCTGCCGAGCACGCCGCCGGGAGCCTGGCTCATCGCGGTGGCGAACTTGTTGAACCGGGTGGTCTCGTCGGTGAAACCCGGTGCCGCCTCGGGGAAGGCGTTGATCCGCGAGCAGTCGTGCTCGTGGCTGGAGTAGTACACCGCTCCGTTCATCGGGACGGTGGAGTAGCTGTCGCCCATGCAGGTGTTGATCCAGCGCACCGTGCCGCCGTTCGCGTCGACCGCGAACCCACCCTCGAGGTTGCCCGGGCCGTAGAAGTTGTACCCGGTGCCGTAGACGACCGAGCCGTCGGTGCTCAGGCTGTAGATGGCCGAGTTCACGCCCTGGTTGGTGACGAGCTGGCCGATCTTGAAGGGTCGGGTGGCGCCGGAGACCGCGTCCAGGGCTCCGACGCCGGACGCCGCGGCGCCGTTCAGCGTGTAGAAGCGACCGGCGGCGACCACCTGCGATCCGCCGCTGGTGACCACCAGCGCCATGACCTCGGTGCTGGTCTGCGCGTTGGCCGCGGTGTTCTTCGTGCCGGGGATGGCGACACCCTTGGAGTCGAACAGCGGCAGCGTGTTGCCACTGGTCGGCCCGGTCCCGGGCACCGGGGCCCACGGCAGCAGGGCCCCGTTGGACGCGGACACGGCGGCGAGCCGGCTGCGGCTGACCGAGCCGACCGCGCTGAAGTTGCCGCCGAGGTAGACCGTCGCGTTGGTCGCCGCGATGGCGCCCACCGCGGAGGAGACGCTCGGCTTGAAGGTGCTGACCAGGGCACCGGTGGCGGTGTCGTAGGCGGCGACGTGGTTGCGGGTCTGGCCGTTGGCGGAGGTGAAGTCGCCGCCGACGTAGATCCGCGACCCGTCCGGGGACGCGGCCACCACGAGGGCCTGGGCGTTCAGGTTCGGCGCGAAGGAGGTGATCAGCTCACCGGTCCGGATGTCGAAGGCCAGCAGGTTGTTGCGGACCGTCTCCGAGGTTCCGGCGGCCGCGCCCGCCGGACGCGCCCGGGTGAACTTGCCGGCCGCGTAGACGGTGTTGCCGACCGTGACCTGGGACCAGACCACGCCGTTGACCTGAACCGTCGGCAGCCCGTCGGCGGTCACCGTGACCGGTGTCGCCGGGTCGGACGGGTCCAGCGGCGCGGAGTCGGCCCGGGCCGCCGGCGCCAGCAGGCCGAGCACCCCGGCCACCAGCAGCAGGCTCACCCAGCCGGCGACCCACCGGGTGGCCGTCGGCCTCAATCGTGCCGTCATGCTTCTCCCCCACTCGCTCAATCGCCCGGCATCTCCGTGATGCCAGCGCAGTCGATGAACACTAAGCGTGACGAAGTGGGCGGTACCAGGGTGAACGTGTCACCCGATGCGGTACAGATGCCGAGGTCAGGCCCGTTCGCTGCCCGAGACGTAGTCACCAAGAGTGAAGGGGTTGGCCGCGCGGGGCCGTGCTGCGGGCCGGGTGCCGGACAGCACGGAAGGGGACTGCGGGGGTCAGCCCGCGGTCCCCTTCCGTCACGGCCGGCGCCGCCCGGCGCCGTCGGAACCCGGTGGAGACCGGTGAGGTCGGTCGGCGGGCGACGGTCCCCCGCGGACCGCGCCGGGTGTTCCGCGCCGGGTGTTCCGCGCCGGCCGCGGGCCGGTCACGAGCAGGACGTCAGTGCGCCCGGCGCGTCCTGGCCGGGTGCTGGCGGAGGTGGTGGCGGGTCAGCCGGGCGACCAGATGCGCCGCGGTGTCCCGCGGGCTCACGTAGCAGCGGGGCAGGGTGAAGCGGTCGCCCGGGTGGTAGTCACCGGTCACGCAGGCGTGGTCGTAGCCCGCGGTACGGGCCGCGTCCGCGGCGGCGTCGTCGAAGCTGCCGTACGGGTAGCAGAAGCTGGCGACCTGCTGCTGCAGGACGTCCTCGAGCACGCGCCGGCTGCCGGTGATCTCCGCGGACAGCGTCCCGGCTCCGGCGCCGGCGAGGCGGGCGTGGGTCATCGTGTGACTGCCGACCTCCTGCCCCGCGGCGGCCACGGCGCGCACCTGATCGGCGTCCATGATGTCCAGGGCCGGGCCGTCGTCCCACTCGTTGTGCCCGCCGAGCCGGCCGGCCACGACGTAGACGGTGCCGGTCATGCCGTGCCGCTGCAGCACCGGGACGGCGTGCCGCAGGAAGTCGGTGTAGCCGTCGTCGAAGGTCAGCCCGACCAGCCGGCCCGCCGTCCCGTTCTCGTGAGCCCGCAGCAGCTCCGACAGCGACACACCGTGCAGCCCGAGGCGACGCAGCAGCCGCAGGTGGCGGTCCAGCCGGTCCGGGTGCACGCGCAGCCGGTGCGGATCAGGGACCTGGGACGGGCTGATCGAGTGGTACATCAGCACGGGTGGAACCCGCAGCGGCGCCCGATCCGAGCGCACGTCGGTGTCGACCTGGTGCTCCTGCACGATTTCCCCTGACATAGGACCGGACGTCGGATCGGAGTCCACCAGCGGGCCGCGCCCGCCGTCGTCCCCCGGACGGGTCGGGCTCACCCGACCGGAGCAGGTCCGGCGAGCACCGGCCGCCCCGCGGCCTCCTCGCGGCGGGCCGGCCGTGCGTCGAGGCGGGCCGTGCCCCGGGCGATCCCGGCCACCGCCTCGACGAGCCGCTCCTGGTGCAGTCGCGGAGCGTGCCGGCGGCGCGCCTCGGCGGCGTCGTCCCAGGCGAGCCCGCGGAAGGTCGCCCATCCGGCGGTCACCCGCTGCACGGCGTCGGCCCAGTCGGCCGCCCGCCCGACGGCGACCGGCTGGGCACTCCGGTAGCCGGCGGCGGCCTCGCGCAGCCCGCTGGCGTCGCTGACCACGAGCGGCCGGGTGGCCAGCACCGCCTCGACGGCCGTGTTGCCGAACGACTCGTCCCCCACGGAGGGCACCAGGACGACGTCGGCAGCGGTCAGCCGCGGCCAGACGTCGGGGCGGAACCCGAGGAAGTCGACCCGGTCGCCGAGCCCGGCGGCGTCCACCGTCTGCCGGAGCTCCGCCTCGAACCACTCGTAGCCCTCGAACACCGACCCGAGCAGCTGCAGCCGGGCGTCGACGCCGCGGGCGAGTAGCTCCTGCAGGGTCGCCACGGCCACCTGCGGGCCCTTGCGGGGCGAGAGGCGCCCGACGAACAGCAGCCGCAGCGGCCCGTCCAGCCGGGCGCGGGCGGGCAGCGCGGGACCGGGCGCGGCGATGCCGTTGTGCACCACCGCCGTCCTGGCCCGCAGCCGCGGCGCGATCTCGGTCAGGACGTCGAGGGTGAACCGGCTGTTGGCGATCACCCGGTCCGCCAGAGCCGGGCAGACGGCCATCGCGCGGCGGAGCAGCCGGGGCTGCGACCGCTCCGCCTCGTGCACGTGGCACACCGAGGGCCGGTTGGCCAGCCGGGCCAGCAGCGGCCAGGACGGCAGGGTCAGGGTGTTGACGTACACCCCGGCCGGATGCCGGCGCAGCAGCCGCAGCGCCGGCAGGGCGCCGAGGACGGCGTCGGACAGCAGCTGCAGCGCACCGCGCGGCCGGAACGCCGCCCGGCGCAGGACCGGCATCCGGCACTGCACGACCGGCAGACCCCGTTCCTGGAGTGCGCCGACCAGCGGGCCGGGTCCGGGCAGGGCGACGGTGACGTCGAAGCGGGTGGCCAGCGCCGTCGCCGACTCCAGCAGCACCCGGTCCGCTCCGTAGAGCTCGGCACCGGGGTGCACGACGAGGAGCCGCGGACGGCCGGGCGTGGAGCGCTCAGCGGTGGGCGTGCCGGTCGCGGAGGCGACCGGCTGCGCGAGGAAGGCGGCCATGGCTCACCGCGCCGAGCCGGTGAAGACCAGGATCGGGGCGCCGGCCCGGTAGCCGACCGTCACGGTGACCGCGTCGCGGGCGTCCTCGGCGATGCTGAAGACGTAGGTCCCGTCGGCGGTGTCCCCGGGGCGCACCGTGCCGGCGAAGGGCACCTGCGAGGGGTCGTCCAGCGGTGAGGCCGGGGTGTGGTCGTCGCCCGAGGTCAGGCCGACGGTCACGCCGTCCAGGGACACCGGCTTCGCCGTGCCGTTGTCGATCCGCACAGCCACCCGGAGCGCCGGGCCGGCCACGTTGCCGCGGCCGGTGCCGGTGCCCTGGATCGGCTCGATGGAGGTGATCGACGCGGTGACCCCGTCGCCGACCGCCGCCGGCTGGTCCAGGGCGACCGCCGGCTGCGCCGGGGGCGGCGCGTCGACGTCCCCGGTCGGCCCGGTCGGCGCCGGGGTCACCGGCGGGGGTGCCGAGGTCTCCGGCGCACTTCCGGACGGCGCGCTGCCGGACGGCGCATCGCCGGACGGCGCGCTGCCGGACGGCGCACCGGCGGACGGCGCCCCGGCGGTCGCGTGCGCGGGCTGGGAGGACGTCGCCGCAGCGCCGCCGTCCGCGGCGGCCGTCTCGTCGTCCCCACCCAGGACGAACCCGAGCACGACGAGCGCGACGACGACCAGCGCGGACCCGACCGCGACGAGCAGCCGGCGACGGCGGGAGGCCGCTGGGGGCCGGGGGATGTCGGTGCTCATCGCGGCAACCTGTCCATTTCTGCGAACCACTTGACGGAGGCGAGGGCGAGGAAGGCCGCCATCGCGACGAGCAGGAAGGTGTAGACGGAAAGGAACAGCCCGGGCGCGCCGAACAGCACGAAGACGCAGCACAGCAGGCCGTAGTCGGTGGGCAGCACCAGCAGCGAGCGCAGCACGCTCGGTCGCCCGTCGGACCGCTGGGCGCGGGTCGGCACGCCGTGCTGGGCGCGCAGCGCCTCGTTCAGCATCGTGCCGAAGTAGAGGACCGCATCGACGACGCAGTAGGCCAGCGGCACCAGCAGCAGGGCCCGGGATCCGCCGGTGTCGAACCGGTACATCCCGATGACGATCGCCAGGTGCAGGCTGGACGCCTTGACCGCGTCCACCATGTGGTCGAGCCACTCCCCGGCGGGCGAACCCCCGCCGCGGAGCCGGGCCAGCTGCCCGTCGGCGGCGTCCAGCGCGTAGCCGAGCACGAGGCAGGCCGCCACGCCGAAGCCCATCGGCCACGAGGGGTGGACGAGAGCCAGCAGGGCCACGCCGGTGGCGGTGAACGCGGCGCTGATCCCGGTGACCGCGTTCGGCGTGAGACCGGCGTGGAAGGCCAGCGCGGCGAACAGCCGTCCGAGCTTGCGGTTGACGAAGCGGGAGTAGGCCGGCGCGCCCTGGGCGCCCTTCTGGGCTGCCGAGAGCTTGCGCAGGGTGTCCCGGAGGCTCTCGGCGGCCGGCGCCGCGGTGCCGTTATCCGCGGTGATCGTCACTGGAGGACCCCCACGACGGTGTCGTGCACCGAGCCCGGCTCGACGTGGCCGCCGGACAGATGGCCGCCGGACAGGATCTCCTCGGCCGGGACCGGGCGGGGGAAGGGCACGATGGTCGCGGTCCGGCCGTCGTCCTGGGGCCAGCGGCGGCCGGTGGGCCGGCGGGCCGGGAACCGCCGGGCCACCAGCCGGGCCGCGAGCTGCTCGTAGCCGGTGGTGACGTCGTCCCAGTCGTAGTCGGCGGCCAGCTCCCGGGACCGCTTGCCGTCGAGCTCGACGCGGTGCGGATCGGCCTCGGCCGCCTCGATCACGGCGGCGACGCCGGCGGCGTCGGTGAAGTAGCGGCCCGCCCCGGCCACGACCTCGCGGTTGAAGTCGACGTCGTAGGCCAGCACGGCGGCACCGGCGCCGATGGCGCGCAGCAACGAGGGGTTGGTGCCACCGACCGAGTGCCCGTGCAGGTAGGTGAACGAGTGGGCGTACAGCTGGTCGAGCTGCTGCTGGTCCCACACGCCGCCCAGGAAGCGGACCCGGTCGTCGGCCAGCGCGTGCACCCGCTGCGTGTACTCGTCGGAGTACGGCGCCGAGCCGACGACGATCAGCGGCTTGCGGGCGCCGCTGCGGCGGTAGCCGTCGACGATCACGTCGACGTGGTTCTCCGGCTCGAACCGGGCGACCACGAGGTGGAAGCCGCCGGGGACCAGGTCCAGCTCGGCGAGCCGGTCGCTGCCCGGATCGATCATCGGGGCGCCGTAGGTCAGCAGCGTCGTCGGCGCCTGGAACTCGCGGCGGTAGTAGCCGGCGATGCCCTCGGCGTCCGCGATCAGCGCGTCGGACCAGCGCACCGCCATCGACTCGGCCATGCGGTAGTACCGCCGGCCGGCGCCGCCCCACTTGGCGCGCTTCCACTCCAGGCCGTCGACGTGGGTGGCGACCGGGATGCGGGCGGCACGCAGCGCCGGCAGCAGCGGGGCGTTGGCCGCGTTGAAGACGATGGCCGCGTCCGTGCGGTGCGCCAGCAGGTGCCCGATGGACAGGGCGGAGTGGCTGAGGGTCTCCAGGCTGCGCTTGCGCGCCGCGGGCAGGTGCACCAGCTCCATGCCGAGGTGCTCCGCGGGCTGCGGGGCGGTGTCGCCGGGCGCCGTCCGGCAGTAGACGACGACCTTGTGCCCGCGGTCAGCGAGCCGGCGGCCCACCTCCTCCACGGCGGTCTCGAAGCCGCCGTACCTGGCCGGCACCCCGCGGGTGCCCACCATCGCGAGGCTCATCGCGCCCATCGGGGGATCCATTCGTCGCGACTGGTCATGACTGTCGGTGACGTTATGGATGCGAGGAGCCCCTGCCGAGCCCCTCTCCCCCGCCCGGGTGACGGCGCGCATTCCCTCCAGCCGCTCCATCTCAGTACGCCCCCGAGCTGCCGAGCACGGCACGGCCGGTCTTCCAGAGGATCAGCAGGTCCATCGCCAGCGACCAGTTCTCCACGTAGCGCAGGTCCAGCCGGACGGCCTCCTCCCAGGGGAGGTCGCTGCGGCCGGAGATCTGCCACAGACCGGTCAGCCCGGGCTTGACCAGCAGCCGGCGGCTCACCGAGCGGTCGTACCGGGCAACCTCTCCCGGCAGCGGAGGACGGGGACCGACCAGCGACATCGAGCCGCCGAGGACGTTGAGCAGCTGGGGCAGCTCGTCCAGCGAGAGCCGGCGCAGCCACTTGCCCACCGGGGTCACCCGCGGATCGGAGCGCATCTTGAACAGCAGGCCGTCGGAGTCGTTGACCAGCGCGAGCTCGGCCAGCCGGGCGTCCGCGTCGACGACCATGCTGCGGAACTTGATCATCGTGAAGCGCTGGCCGCCGCGACCGATCCGCTCCTGCCGGTAGAACACCGGGCCGGGGCTGGACACCTTGACGGCGAGCGCGATGAGCAGCAGCACCGGCAGCAGCACGATCAGCCCGCCCAGCGCGGCGGCCCGGTCCACGACGCCCTTGACGACCCGTCGCCAGCCCTCGAACTGCGGCTCCTCGACGGAGAGCAGCGGCAGGCCCTCGAACGGGCGGATGTGCAGCCGGGGCCCGGCGACCTCCATGAGGCCGGGGGCGACCAGCAGCTCGAGGCCGGTCCCCTCCAGCTGCCAGGACAGCTCCCGCAGGTACTGGGCCGCGGTCTCGCTGGCGGAGGTGACGGCGATGGTGTCCGCGCCGGTCCGGCGGGCCATCTCCAGGACCTCGTC
>JAICZD010000237.1 GCA_025933855.1 Modestobacter sp.
ACCTCGTTGTCGACGGGGTCGACGAACCGATGCAGGCCCTCGCCGGTGTGGGAGTAGCGGCAGTCCGCGTCGACGACGAGCTCGTTGGACTCGGCCAGCCCGGGCAGCGCCAGGCCGTGCTCCTCGGTGTACCCGGCGACGTCGAGCTCGGTGCCGTTGAGCGTGGCGGAGCGGACCCGGTCGGCGACCAGGTCGACGAACGTGCCGGCTCCCGTGGTGCGTGCGTCGAAGCGGATCGTGGTGACCGAGCGGAAGGTCTCCTCGCCGGGATGCCCGGCCTGGTCGGTCACGTCGAGGAACACGTCGTAGTCGTGCACCGCCAGCAGCCCGGCGCGGGCTGCGGCGTCGTCACGGGTCAGGTTGGGAACGGCCACCGCGGGAGCTTCCCATGCCGGGCCGACAGTTCGGTCGAAGTCCGACCCCGGTGTGCGGCGGGGCCGGCGCGGGAATGCCCTGGCCCGGACCCGGCTTGCTGGTTACCGGAGCACGCCGCGACTCCGGACGGCCGGCACCGCCGGAGCAGCACCGCGACCACCCGCAGACCGTGAGGAGCACCACCCATGACCGATGCAGTGCAGAGCGCGCCGGTGAAGGCCCGCGTCGACTTCTGGTTCGACCCGCTGTGCCCCTGGGCGTGGCTCACCAGCCGCTGGATCCTCGAGGCCGCCAAGGTCCGCGACATCGACCTGCACTGGCATGTGATGTCGCTGGCCGTGCTCAACCGCGGCCGGGACCTGTCGCCGGACTACCGGGAGGCGATGGACAGGGCGATCGGCCCGGTCCGGGTGGCCGTCGCCGCCGCGCAGCAGCACGGCGACGGCGTCCTCGGTGACCTGTACACCGCGATGGGCACGCTGCGGCACCACGAGGGCCTGGAGCTCGAGGAGATCATCGCCCCCGCCCTGGAGCGGGTCGGCCTGCCGGCCGAGCTGGCCGACGCCGCCGGATCCACCGAGTACGACGAGGTGCTGGAGAAGAGCCACCACGAGGGGATGGACCCGGTCGGGGACGACGTGGGCACCCCGGTGATGCACATCGACGGCGTGGCCTTCTTCGGTCCGGTGATCAGCAAGGTGCCCACCGGTGAGGACGCCGGCAAGGCCTTCGACGGCGCGGTGCTGCTGGCCAATCTGCCGGACTTCTGGGAGCTCAAGCGCACCCGGACCTCCGGCCCGGACATGGCCTCGGTCCCGGCCGAGGTCCTGGAGCTCACCGGCGCCCGCTGAAAAAGGACCCCGCTGCCCCCCGCCACTCGCAGGCTCGTGGCGGGGCCCTGCAGCGGGGCCGAATAGGTCTGGTGCGACATCTGGACGGGGGCCGGGCTCACCAGGGGCGGGGGACGGGCTCACCAGCAGATCCGCAGGGGCCGGCCGCGGGAGTCCGTCGTCCCGTCACCGACGCACTCGGCCCGTCCCTCGGCCAGCCGCTGCGCGGACCAGGCGGCGGCGCAGGCGTCCAGCGCGTCGATGACGGGCACGCCGGGGGGTGCGTCGGCCAGGGCCTCCTCGACGTCCATCACGTCGCGGAGCGCACGCAGCCGCTGGACCGTGCCGCGCGCGGTGCCCTTGCGGTCGCTCACCGCGCCGAGACCGCAGCGGAAGGCCAGCTCGGGGTGCACCTCGACCACCCGGTCGGTCGGCGGGTCGCCGAGCGCGTCGTCGAGCTGGCGGATGGCGGCGACCAGCTGGTAGGTCTGCGCCGACGGCGCCCGGTCGCCGCTGGTCGCCGCCCGGCTGAGCTCCCGTGCAGCGGCGTAGTCCCCGGCCGCCAGGACGGCGCGCACCGGGGCGGGGAACACCGAGCTGGCCGCGCCGGTATGCCGCAGCCGGTCCCGCGCCTGGACGTCGCACGCCCGGACGCCGTCCTCGGACAGCCCGATCGGCATGTCGATGGCCACCAGGTCCACATCCGGGACGGCGAGCACCGCCGCCACGTCCGGCAGGGCCAGCAACCGCACCGAGCGGCCCTCCAGCAGCGCGCCGACCCACGCCCCGCGCCAGCCGTCGACCCCCAGCACCGTCATCGGGGCAGCCTGCCAGCACGGCTGGGAGGATCGCCGCATGCGCGTCTTCCTGGGCACCGACCACGCCGGTCTGGAACTGAAGTCCCACCTGCTTCAGGTGCTCGCCGACGCCGGCTACGAGCCGGTCGACTGCGGCGCCTACGAGTACCACGCCGAGGACGACTACCCGCCGTTCTGCTTCGCCGTCGGCGAGCGGGTGGTGACCGAGCCGGGAACCCTCGGTGTCGTCATCGGCGGTTCCGGCAACGGGGAGCAGATGGCCGCGAACAAGGTGCCCGGCGTCCGGGCCGCGCTGGTCTGGAACACCGAGACCGCGGAGCTCGCCCGGCAGCACAACGACGCCAACGTCGTCTCGGTCGGCGGCCGCCAGCACAGCGTGGCGGAGGCCACCCGGCTGGTGCTCGTCTTCCTGGCCACCCCGTTCAGCGGCGAGGAACGGCACGTCCGCCGGATCGGGCTGATGTCGGACTACGAGCGGGACCGCCACCGCCCGGCCGGTGGCCTGCCGACGCGGAACGCCGACCTGCCGCGGTGACCGGAGATCACATCCGGACGGCGCTCGCCGCGGTGAGCGCCGTGCTGGCCCGGGTGCCCGACGCGGCGACCCGGTGCCGGCGATGGACGCCGACGCCGGCCGGGTGGTGGCGCACATCGCCGGCTGCCTAGAACTCGTCGGGACACCACGGCGAGACCGGCCAGCGGAACGCCGTGGCCGCCGCGGTGACCGCACCCGGGCTGACCTCGGTGACCTGGCCGGCGGCCTGCAGGGTCGCGAGGGAGACCCCGCCCAGGTAGGCCGCCGACAGCGCCTCGATGGTCAGCACCAGGTCGGGATCGCGGTCGGTGCGGTCGCAGAAGGCGCCGGACGGGTGGCCCCACAGGTGCCAGCGGCCGTCGTTCCAGTCACAGAATCGATCGCGGACCTCCAGGACCAGGTCGATCCGCGCCGGGTAGCGCCGCGCGGACAGGGCCGGCCCCACGTCGACCAGCCGGACCCACAGCGCGTCGACCGGGGTGGAGTGCAGCGCCCGCTGGTCGACGAGCAGGTGCCGCAGCGGGTCGTCGGCCGACGCCATGGGCGCGCGGACGGTGCGGACGAGGTCGTGGCCGAGCAGGAACCGCCACAGCGAGGCGTAGGCGGCCGGGGTGGACGCGCGGACGTCGGAGACGCTGAGCGTGCCGTCGGGCTCGCTGGTCTCCGTCCACGACGACTTCAGCCGGTAGGTGGCGTAGCCGGTCACCGCCCCGTCGCCCTCGACGTGCAGGACGTACTGGCGGCCGGTGCCGCCGCGGCGGTCCTCCGGGGGATCGCGCAGCAGCCGGTCCCACCACCGGTCGTCGCGGGCGAGGTTCCCGGGGACGAACCGGCGCAGCCGCTCGTGCAGGGCCATCGCGGCCGGCCGGAACTCGGCCAGCTCGACCAGGCGGACGACGCCGCTGCCGCAGTCGACGTCCGGGCGCAACCGCAGCCGCTCCACCTGCCCCGACCAGCCGCCGCGCCAGGTGGCCGGGGCGTACCCGAAGCGCCCGTAGATGGAGGACTCGGCCGCCCACAGCGCGGCCACCGGCTCCCGCCCGGCGGCCTGCACCTCGCTCAGCTGCCGGCGCATGATCGCCGTCAGCACGCCCTGCCGGCGGTGGGTGGGGGAGACCGTGATCCAGGTGATGCCCGCCGTCGGCACCACCGCCCCCGGCACCGACATCTCCAGGCTGTAGATCCCCGACGTGGCCGCGACCCGGTCGCCGTCGAAGAGCGCCAGCGACCGGTCCAGCTCGGCGAGCGGTGAGGGCTCGTCCAGGAACGGCCCGGTCGGCTCGTCGCCGAACACGGTGATCATGGTCCGGGCGAACCGGGGCCACTCGTCGGCGGTGACGGGCCGGAGCTGTTCGGCGAGGTCGGACACGGGTGTTGTCTACCGGCTCGGTACGACGATCCGCCAACGAGTTCGGCGGCGCGCACGACCCGAGGGGTCCGATGGGGTTGCCGTTCTCGCCGGCGTGGTCCACGGCAGAGGGGGAGCGGCGTCCAGCCCCGCGCGCCGGGAACCGCGCCACCTCTCCGCCGTCGTCCGGCGGGCGGGCTAAGGTCGCCACTCCAGCCGGCACCCGGCCGACGGCGGCCGGGAACGGGTTCCCGCTCGCCGTGGCGCCCGAGGAGGAACTCATGCGCTTCCTCGCTCCCGCGCTGCCCGCGGCGCTCGCCGTGGTGACCCTGGTGGCCGGCTGTACCGGCTCCGCGGAGCCGCCCAGCTCCTCGGCGGAGCGCGGCGCGGAGGCAGGCGTCCCGACCACCGCGACGCCCGGCGCCGCGCTCACGCTCGTGGCCGACGCGGACCCGGTGTCGTCGTCCCTGTCGACCAGCCGCGCGCTGTACCAGCGGTCACCGGTCGCGGTGGTCGCCGGGGACGGTGACCTGGCGGCGCAGTTGTTGGGCGCGGCGGCCGCCGTCGGACTGGGCGTCCCGTTGCTGCTGGCGCCGGCCGGATCCGGTTCCGCGGGACCGCTGGACGCGGAGCTGGACCGGCTCGGTGCCACGAGCGTCCTGTCCGTCGGCGACGTGGTGGTCGGTGCCCGGCCGGGGGAGGACGGCGAGGTGGTGGCCGTTCCCGCCGACGCGGCGGCCGTCGAGCGGGCTACCGGTCTGGAGTTCGCGGCGGGCG
>JAICZD010000143.1 GCA_025933855.1 Modestobacter sp.
CGTCCGGCTGGAGTCCCGGCCGCCCAACATCGAGGGCAAGGGTGCGATCACCATCCGGGACCTGGTGCGCAACTCGCTGCGCATGCGGCCGGACCGGATCGTGGTGGGGGAGTGCCGCGGCGGGGAGAGCCTGGACATGCTGCAGGCGATGAACACCGGCCACGACGGCTCGCTGTCCACCGTGCACGCCAACTCCCCGCGCGACGCCATCGCCCGGCTGGAGACCCTGGTGCTGATGGCCGGGATGGACCTGCCGCTGCGCGCGATCCGGGAGCAGATCGCCTCCGCCGTCGACGTCATCGTGCAGCTGACCCGGCTGCGGGACGGTACCCGCCGGGTCACCCACGTCACCGAGGTCCAGGGCATGGAAGGGGAGACGGTGACCCTGCAGGACGCGTTCCTGTTCGACTACAGCGCCGGGGTGGACGCCTCCGGCCGGTTCCTCGGCAAGCCGGTCCCGACCGGCGTCCGGCCGCGGTTCACCGACCGGTTCGTGGAGATGGGCATTCCGCTCTCGCCGCGGGTGTTCGGCGCCGTGGAGCCGCCGCGAGCCCGGAGCTGGGCGTGACCTCGCCGGTGCTGCTGGTCGTCGGCGTCGCCGCCGTCGCCGCCGCGCTGCTGCTGCTCGCGCTGGTCGTGCTGCCGGCCCCCTCCCGGGTGCCGCTGAGCCGGCTGGACCCGGCGGTCGCCCCGCCGTCCTCGGCGCTGGCCGGAGCCGGCGCCGCCGCGGGAGCCGCGGTGGAGCGGATGCTGGCCCGGCGTGGCCGGGTGGACGCCGGCGCGGCCGCCCTCGAGCGGGCCGGGATGACGATGCGGCTGCCCGATTTCGTGCTGGCCGTCGGGCTGGCCACGCTGCTGGCCGGCGTCCTGGGCTGGCTGGTCGGCGGCCCGCTGCTGGCCCTGGTCCTCGCGGCCGCCGGGCCGGGCGGGGCCAAGGCGCTGCTCGCCGTCCGCGCCGGCCGGCGGCGGGCCGCCTTCGCCGACCAGCTCGACGACTCGCTGCAACTGATGGCCAGCAGCCTGCGGGCCGGGCACAGCCTGCTGCGGGCGGTCGACTCGGTCTCCGCCGAGGCCGCCGCGCCCACCTCGGAGGAGTTCGCCCGGCTGGTCAACGAGACCCGGGTGGGCCGCGACCTCTCCGACGCCCTCGACGAGCTCGCCGACCGGATGGGCAGCGAGGACTTCGTCTGGGTGGCGCAGGCCATCGCCATCCACCGGGAGGTCGGCGGCAACCTGGCCGAGGTGCTGGACGCCGTCGGGCACACCATCCGGGAGCGGAACGCCATCCGGCGCCAGGTGAAGGCGCTGTCGGCGGAGGGCAAGCTGTCGGCGATCGTGCTGATGGCGCTGCCCTTCGGCATCGTCGCCTTCATCTCGCTGTCCAACCCGGGCTACCTGGCGAAGTTCACCCAGAGCCTGGCCGGCTACGGGATGCTCGGCGTCGCGGCGCTGCTGCTGCTCGTCGGCGGGCTGTGGCTGAAGAAGACCGTGCGGATCCGGTTCTGATGCGCGTCATCCCGCTGCGGGGGCTCCCGTGCTGACGCCGTCCTCCCTGCCCGCTCCGGTGCTCGCCGCCGCGCTCGCCGTCGCCGTCGCCCTGCCGCTGCTGGGGTGGGCGCTGCTGGCCCGCCCGGAGGTCGCCGCCGAGCAGGCCCGGGACAACCTGACCCGCGGGCTGGACCCGGCCGGCGCCGCTGCTGCCCGCGCCGGCGGGGCGCGGCCCGGGCTGGGCAGCCGACTGGTCCGGGCACTGACGCCACGCAGCACCGTGCCCCGGCTCAACCGGCTCGCCAACACCGCGGGCCGGCCGGCCGCCTGGCCCATCCCACGGCTGCTCGCCGCGAAGGTGGTGCTGGCCGCGATCGCCGGCGCCCTCGGGTTGCTGGTGTTCACCGCGCATCCCGGTCTGGTCACCGGCCTGCTCACCGGCGCGATCACGCTGGTGTCCTACGTCGTCCCGGAGCTGCTGCTGTACAGCCGCGGCCAGGAGCGGCGGCAGGCGATCGGCCTGGAACTGGCCGACACGCTGGACCAGATGACGATCGCCGTCGAGGCCGGGCTGGGGTTCGAGTCGGCGATGGCCCGGGCCGGCGCCAACGGCAAGGGCCCGCTGGCCGAGGAACTGGTGCGCACCCTGCAGGACATCGCGGTGGGCCAGCCCCGCCGGGACGCCTACCTGGCCCTCGCCGACCGCACCGGCGTGCCGGACCTGGCCCGGTTCATCCGGGCGGTCGTGCAGGCCGACGCCTACGGCGTCTCCATCGCCGACGTGCTGCGCACCCAGGCCCAGGAGATGCGGCTCAAGCGCCGGCAGCGGGCCGAGGAGAAGGCGATGCAGATCCCGGTCAAGGTGATCTTCCCGCTGATCCTGTGCATCCTCCCGGTGCTCTTCATCGTGCTGCTCGGCCCCGCCGTGATGGACATCGTCGCGGCCTTCAGCTCATGACTCTGTCGTCCTCCGGACGACACCGCGGCCAACGGCCGTCCCCGACCCGAGCTGAGCACGTGCTCAGTGATCCCGGTCACCGGTCGGCCAGGGGTGTCAGCGCGGCTGGGCCGGGTTGGTGGGGTCGCCGTGGGACGGCGGGTTCACCGGCGGACCCGACGTCGCCGAGGACACCGGCGAGCCACCCGCCGGGGCGGGAGCGGCCTCGGGCTGGGGCGCCTCCGGGTCGCCACCGGAGGGCTCGGCCCCGGCGTTCAGCTGCTCCAGGCGGTGCGTCATCGCCTCGACCACCTGGATCCGGTCGGCGTGCTCCCGCTCGTAGCGGAGCACCACCGCCAGCTGGGCGGCGTCCAGTGAGCGGATGCGGGAGTTGAGGCTGCCCACGGGCAGGTGGTCGTAGTCGGGCAACGGGAGGGCGTCGTGCTCGGTCATCCCGGTTCCTCTCGGCTCGGCGGTGGATGCAGTCCGCAGCCGCCTACCCGGGCTGGCTGTGCTGACACCCCGGGTGTGAGGGCGGCGAGCCCGGGTAGGCGGCAGGAACCCATGCCCCGAGGCCCCGCCAGGACCCATCCCTGCCCGTACCCAAGGAGCTGCCATCCGATGGACGTGACCTTTCGACCCGCCGGCGACCCCTTCGGGCCCACCGGCCGACCACGAACGGAGCACCCGTGACCGATCCGCACCAGGCCGCCACCTCTCCCGGCGTCGACGCCGGCGACATCGAACAGCGTGCCGCGATCGCCGAGGCGCTGGGCAAGGAGGTGTGGCCGGCCGACCGGGACACCCTGGTGTCCAAGGCCCAGGAGTCCGGCGCCCCGGACAACGTGCTGTCGTCGCTGCAGCGGCTGCCGGCCGGGCAGACCTTCGGCAACGTGCAGGACGTCGCCGCCGCCCTGGGCATCGGGACCGAGCAGCACCGCTTCTGAAAGGACCCCGTCCTCCCCACCCTTCGCAGGCTCAGGGTGGGACCCGGGACGGGGCCGCGGTGGGTCCCTGCAGGAGGGCCACCCTTCTCCCTCCTGCCCCCACCCTTCGCAGGCTCGGGGTGGGACCCGGGACTGGGCCCCGGTTGGCCCCTGCAGGAGGGCCACTGCAACCACGAGGAGTGCCATGCCCGACATGAAGGACCCGTCCCCCGAGGCGCTGGCCAACGTCACGGAGCAGAACGTGGCGACCCGGGCGCACCTGCTGCCCGAGGAGCGCTCGGTCGAGGGCGACCTGGACCCGTCGCAAGGCGACCTGGACCCCAAGGTGCAGGCCGCCGCCATCCTCGCGGAGTCCGAGGAACGCACCGTGCACGCCGACCCGGACGACGCCCAGGGCGGCCACCGGCAGTCCGACGACACGGTCTGACCCGATGCTGCACGAGTACCTCGTCCAGCTGCGGTGGTCAGATCCCGACCTGCTCGGCCACGTCAACCACGCCCGGGCGCTGAGCCTGCTCGAGGACGCCCGGCTGGCGATGGCCGACGACAGCGCCGTCGAGCGACCCGGCCTGATCCTGGCCCGGCTCGAGGTCGACTACCTCCGCCAGCTCTACTACCGCAGCGGCGAGCGGCTGGTCGTGCGCAGCTGCGTCACCCGGTTGGGCACCAAGTCCTTCACCGTCCGGCAGGAACTCGTGCAGGACGGCGAGGTCGCCATCCGGGCCGACATGATCATGGTGCTGTTCGACTTCGGCACCGACTCCTCCCGCGCGAGGACCGAGCAGGAGCGGGTGCACTGGAGCCACTACCTGCAGGAATGACCGGTCGGGCGGCGGGTACGGGCTGCGCGAAGAGGAGGCAACGATGCCGAAGACGACGAAGAAGGGCGACGCGAAGCCCGACGAGATCCCCAGCACGCTGCAGCGCTCGGACGAGAAGGCGCAGCGCACCTTCGCCAAGGCCCACGACTCCGCCGCCGACTCCTACGGCGACGAGCAGCGGGCCAACCAGGTCGCCTGGGCGGCGGTGAAGCACACCCACGAGAAGGTCGGCGACCACTGGGAGCCGAAGGACCACAAGGGCCCCAGCGACCCGCAGGCCGAAGGTGGCGCCGGCACCGACCGGGAGACCAAGGGCGGGGTGGACGCCAACGCCAGCAAGGAACACCTGATGGACGTCGCGAAGCGGCTGGACGTGCCCGGCCGCTCGTCGATGACCAAGGACCAGTTGGTCGACGCCATCCAGAAGGCCAACGACAAGGAGACCGCGGCCGCCCGCAGGAAGTGATCCGGTCACTCCCCGGGGATCAGGATGAGCCCGGTCTGCCGGCCGTCGAGGTACTCGACGCCCTCGGCGGTCACGACGACGCCCTGCTCCAGGGCCATCCGCACCCGCTGCCCGCCCCACTCGGCCACCGGCACGCGCACGCACAGCTCCAGCGCGTAGACGGTGTCCAGGTGCACCCGCGCCGCACCCGCGCCGGGGACGCCGTCCTGCTGGTCCCAGGTGCCGATCGCCGGCCCCGCGCCGTGGCCGTGCACGCCGACCGGATGGGAGTAGACGTCGCCGTCGATGCCCTCGGCGGCGGCTGCGGCCCGGGCGCCGGCCAGCACCTCGTCCCCGGACCGCCCCGGCCGCAGCGCCGCGGTCGTCAGGTCCTGCATACGGTTGCCCACCGCCAGCGCGTCGGCCAGCCCCGCCGGCGCCGCTGTCTCCCCGGGCCGCAGCACGTAACCGTTGCGCTGGGTGTCGGTGGTCAACCCGAGCGTGCACAGGCCGACGTCGCAGTGCACCAGGTCGCCGGGCTCGATCAGCGCGTCGTACGGAACGCCGGGCAGCACGGTGCCGCGCTCGTCGGCCAGCGGGAACCCGGCCCGCTGCAACCCGACGGTCGGCTGGAACCAGCCGTCCACGCCGAGGTCGGCGAAGCGCTGCCGGATCCACCAGGCGACGTCCAGGGCGGTGGTCCGTCCGACGACGATCACGGCGGGGGAGTAGGCCTCGTCGATCACCGAGTGCGCCAGCCGGTTCATCGCGTGCAGCGCGGCGACCTCCTCGGGCAGCCGCAGCTCCAGCCACCCGACCGCCAGCGTCTCGGCCGGCACCACGCGCTCCGCGTGCGGGCCGAGCGCGGCCATCAGCAGCCCGTGCTCGGTGTGGGACAGCCCGTCGGCGTGGGCGAAGACGTCGGAGACGTCGACCCCGATGGTGCGGGGCGCGGCCTGGTCGACGAACCGGCGCAGCGCGGCCCACTGCGAGTCCTCCACCGACAGGCCGGGGGTCTCCGCCGGCTCCCAGGCCGGCAGGAACTGGCCCACCGGGTAGCGCGACACCGCCGCCGCGGTGACTCCGTCGTCGCTGCGGTGGAACAGCAGGATCGTGCGCCGCCGGGCCGACAACCACGTCGCCGGCAGCAGCGTGGGCAGCACCGGGTCCTCGTTGTACTCCCGGCCGAGCACCACCCACAGCTCGATGCCCGCCCGGTCCATCAGCCCGGGCAGCAGGTCCAGCAGCCGCTGGGTCAGCCACCGGTCCCGCACGTCGGCCTGCTCGCGCAGCGGCAGCGGAACCGTCCGGGTCGGGTCCGCGGGCTGGGCGCCGGGGATCCGAGGACCGGTGGCGGAGGTCATGCAGGCAGGAAAGCAGACCCGGGGCCCGACCACACCCCGGGTACCGGGACGGCGGTGACCGCCGTCCCGGTCAGTGCCCGGGGTCGGGGGCGGCCGCCCGCGGCGCCCGCGGGCGCGGCACCGAGGCGCCGGTGGCGATGGAGACCCGGTCGCGGCCGCTCTGCTTCGCCTCGTACATCGCCACGTCCGCCCGGTCGATCAGCCGCCAGAGCCCGTCGGCGGCGACCTCGCCGTCACCGGGGCGCACCAGCGCGACCCCGATCGAGGCCGTCACCTGCCGGGACGGCGAACTGGCGGACACCGCCCGGCGCAGGCGTTCGGCCAGCTGACCGGCCTCCGCCGGGTCGGACACCAGGCCGAGGACGACGAGTTCCTCCCCGCCGGTCCGCGCCAGCACGTCGCTGGGCCGCACGGTGGCGGACAGGGCGCCGGCCACCGTGCACAGGACCTCGTCGCCGGCGGCGTGCCCGAAGGCGTCGTTGAGCCGCTTGAAGTGGTCGAGGTCCAGCACCAGCGCGGCGACCCGCTGACCCTCGCGCCGGGCCTGCCGCCACAGCCGGGGTGCCTGGTCGACCAGGCCGCGCCGGTTCGCCAGCCCGGTCAGCGGGTCGGTGGAGGACAGCGCCTGGGTGTGCACGAGGAGCCGCTGGACGCGACGGCGGACGACGAACACACCGACGGTGACCAGGTTCAGCCCGGCGGCGTTGACGATGATCTGGACGACGAGCGCTGCGCTGTCGGAGTAGGTGCTCCACAGCGCCGTCGCGCAGGCGCCCACCACGAGCAGCATGTGCCCCACGAGCATCCGCGGGCCGAGGAACCAGGCGGCGGCCGCGCAGGTGAACAGCAGCATCAGCAGCGGCGCGTACAGCAACGGGTCGGTCGTGGTCGCGGCCACCACGACGTAGACCAGGTCACCGACCAGCACGAGCGCGGGCCCGGTCCGTGGCCCGGCCCGCCGCCGCACCGCCAGGAGGACGCCGAGCACGAACAGCAGCAGCATGGTGGCGGCGTAGGCGGCGCGGTAGGCGCCGCCGAGCAGAACACCGTCGATGAGCAGGTTCACCGACCCGAGCGCCGAGCCGCCCACCAGCACCGCCGCCAGGCACCGGGCGGTCAGGCGGTCGTCGCCCTCCCGGACCCCGCGGGTCACCTCGGACAGCGACCAGCCGGGGACATGACCGCCACGCCTGGTGGGCCTCTTCCCGCGCAGCATGGGGCCAGCTTGCCTCCTCGGAGACGCCCGTGGGGCAGATCCGGCTGTGAAATCACCCCCGGCATCTGGGCACCCCAGCCTCGCCCGGGGGATCCAGCTGCGGTTCGGCGGGGAACGACCGGCGCGGCCGGCTGCGCGGTGCGAGGCTGAGCGGAGGACGCGATCGCACGGAAGGAGCGGACATGCCCGAGGGGCCCTGGTTCTACTGCCTGAAGCACCACACCGTGGAGCCGCGGGACGGCTGCGCCGAGCGGCACCGCCTCGGCCCCTTCGCCACCCGCACCGAGGCCGAGCACGCACTGGAGCGGGTCGCGGAGCGCAACGAGCGGGCCGACGCCGAGGACCGCGCCTGGGAGCGCGGAGAGCAGCGTTAGTCGTTCGAGCGAGCCAGCGCGGCCGGCCCGGCTGCCCCAGGCATGATCAGCGCAGCGCCCGGCCGACGTCGGCCGGCGGGAACGGGAGGCCTGGATGAGCGAGGGACGCGCCGTGGAGGACCTGGTGATCGGGGTGCTGGGCGGCACCGGGCCCCAGGGCCGGGGGCTCGCCGTCCGGCTCGCGGCCGCCGGGCAGCGGGTGCTGCTGGGCTCCCGGGACGCCGAGCGTGCCGCGCAGACCGCCGAGGACGTCGCCGGGCGGGCGGCCGCGGCGGCCGGCTCCGCGGAGGTGTCGGTGCAGGGCGGGTCGAACACCGACGTCGCCGGCGCGGCGGACCTCGCGGTGGTCGCCGTCCCCTACGCCGGGCATGCCGCGACGCTGGACGGGCTGGCCACTCCGCTGGCCGGCAAGGTCGTCGTCGACTGCGTCGTACCGATGGGCTTCGACGAGCTCGGTGCCTACGTGCTGGACGTGGCCGAGGGCAGCGTCTGCCAGCAGGCGGCCGCGCTGCTGCCCGACAGCTCGGTGGTGGGCGCCTTCCACCACCTGTCCGCCGTCGTCCTGGAGGACCTGTCCCGGCCCACCCTGGACGGCGACGTGATGGTGGTCGGCGACGTCCGCGAGGCGACCGACACCGTGCAGGCGCTGGCCGGCCGGCTCCCGGGGATGCGGGGCGTCTACGCCGGCCGGCTCC
>JAICZD010000232.1 GCA_025933855.1 Modestobacter sp.
CACCGCCCCGGGGCCTGTGCGCCCCCCCCCGGGCTGGGGCGGGTGGTGGGCGACGTCGCCGCGAGGTCGGTGGGTGCCGGAGCCGCGCGGGAAGGCGGCCGGGAGGTCAGCGGGGGCGGGTGGTGCCGCTGTCGGCGACGGCGATGTCGATCAGCTTCTCGGCGAGGGCGCGCCCGTGCGAGGCGGGCCCGTCGGGGCCGAGCAGGCCACCGGACAGGTACATCCCGTCGATGATGAGGTGCACCTCGGCGGCGAGGTCGTCGCCGCGGCCGGGAACCAGCTCGCCGGCCAGCCGCTCCAGTCGCATGTGCAGCTCGAACTTGTAGTCGGCGGCGGCGCTGCGGGCCGGGTGCTGCGGATCGTCGTACTCGCTGCTGACGTTGGTGAACGGGCACCCGCGGAAGCCCACCCGGGTGACCTCCCGCTCCACCGCGTCGACCACCGACAGCAGGGCTGCGCGCGGGTCCCCGTCGAGCCGGATGAGCTCGGCGTCGATGGAGCTGAGCACCGCCGCGGCCTTCCGCGAGAGGTAGGCGCCGACCAGGTCGTCCTTGCTCTTGAAGAGCCGGTAGACCGTCATCTTGCCCAGGCCCGTCTCGCGGACCAGCTCGTCCATGCCGACGCTGCGCGAGCTCCGCGAGGAGAACAGCCGCTCGGCGGTGTCCAGCACGATCTCCTGCCGCTCGGCGCGGGACCGGCGCAGCGGTGCCGGGCCGTCGTCGGCGGAGTGCAGGGGAAGGGCAGCGGCAGTCACGAACGGATCGTGCAGCACGTCGTGACGGAGCAGTTCGCGGCACGCCGGATCCCCCCGACGATTGCGCTGCGTCACTGGGATGGAAGACCGATCCCGGGACGACGGGGTCTCATGGTGCTCGTGTGACAGCGCTGAGTGACGACCGGGTGCTCGCCGAAGCGCGTGGCCCGGCCGGGTGTCAGGACGTCCCGGCGGGCACGAGCGGCAGCGGAGCAGCAGCCGGATGGTCCCCCGGCCGGCCCGCCCGGTAGCGCTCGCGGGTGACGGCCAGCGAGACGGCCCAGATCAGCGTGGCCAGCCCGACGATGAAGAAGCTCGGGGGGAGGTCGATGACCGCCGCCGCCACCAGTCCCAGCCACACCGACGCCAGCGCGAACGCCACCGACAGGACGGCGACCACGGCCGGCCGGGCGGTCAGCCGCAGCGCGGCGGCCGCCGGCGTGACGACCAGGGCGAACAGCAGCAGCGTGCCGACCACCTGGACGGCCATGGTGATCGTCAGCGCCAGCAGGACGACGAAGGCGACGCCGAGCGCCCGCACCGGCACGCCGCGTGCCTCGGCCACCGCGGGGTCGACCGAGGCGAAGACCAGCGGCCGGGCCAGCACGGCCAGCGCGAGGACCACGACGGCGGTGAAGGCACCGAAGACGGCCAGCTGACCGGTCGAGACGGCCAGCAGGTTGCCGAACAGCACGTTGGTCGTGGCGCTGGCGTTGGCCGCGGCCAGCGAGGCGAACAGGACGCCCAGCCCGGTCGCCGCGGCCAGCACCGTGCCGGTGGCCACCTCGCGCTCGGCACCCCGGCTGCCGAACAGCCCGATCAGCAGACCGCCGCCGACGCAGAACACCGCCAGGCCGAGGGTCACCGGAAGACCGAGCAGGATGGCGCCGGTAGCACCGGGAAAACCGATGTGGGCCAGGGCGTGGGCGGCGAAGGCGTTCTGCCGGGTGACCACGAACCAGCCCATCAGCCCGGCGGCTACCGCGACGAGGGTGCCGCCGAGGAAGGCGTGCTGCATGAAGCCGGTCTGCAGCACCTGCAGCCAGTTGGACTGGAACTCCACGCGCGGCGCAGCGAGGACGGCGGTCGGGGTCATCGGGAACTCCTTCAGCCGCCGCGGGTGAACAGGTCGCCCTGGGGCGTGCGGACCACCCGGACCCGGGTGCCGTAGAGATGGGTGAGCAGCTGCTCGTTGACCACCGCGTCGATCGGGTCGTGGTGGGGATGGCCGTCGAGCAGGTAGACCGCGTCGGTCAGCACCGGCAGCAGCGGGTTGAGGTCGTGCGCGACCACCATGATCGTGACCCGGCGTTCACGGCGGAGCTCGCCGAGCAGGGCCACCACCTCCTGCTGGTGCCGGAGGTCGAGGTTGGCCAGCGGCTCGTCCAGCAGCAGCAGCTCAGCGTCGTCGACGATGGCCTGCGCGATGGCAACGCGCTGTTGCTGGCCCCCGGAGAGCCGGGACATCCGCTCGTCGGCGAACGCGGTCGCGCCCACGCGACGCAGCGCGTCGTCGACCCGCTTGCGGTCCGCCGCCGACGTGCGGCGCAGGCCGAACCGGGTGCCGGTCAGGCCCAGGGTGACCAGATCGCGCGCCCGGATCGCGTCGCTGAGCGCGGACCGGTAGTTCTGCGGCACGTAGCCGATCCGCCGGTCGCCGCGGCGGGGCGGCCCACCGAGCACCTCGATCCACCCCTCGGCGGGCGGGAGCAGGCCGAGCACCAGCTGGAAGAGCGTCGTCTTCCCCGCCCCGTTGGGGCCGATGACCCCCACGATCGCGCCGGCGGGCACCCGGAGGGTGCCCTCGGCCCAGACCGTCCGACCGCCGCGGACGGCCCGGACGCCGTCCAGGACGAGCGCGTCCGCCTGGTCGGCGCGGTGCCCGTGGTCGGGACGCGAGTGGTCCGGATGCGAATGGTCGGGATGGGGATGGTCGGGGTGCGGACGGTCGGGGTGGCCGTGGTCGGGGCGCGAGTGGTCGGGGTGCGGCAGGCGAGCGGTCGCCGGGCCGGGAGCCGGGGCGCTCATCCGACTCCGCCGAGCACGTCGGAGAGCTGCCGCAGCTGGTCCAGCTGCCATGCCACGAAGGAACCCGCGCCGGCCGGCACCGATTCCGTGACCTCCACGACGGGGACGCCGGCGTCGGCTGCGGCGCTGCGCAGCTGTGCGGGGATGCTGCCCTCGGTCTGGGTGTTGACGACCAGGACGTCGATCGCACCGCTGCCCAGGGCGCCCTCGAACGCGGCGACAGCGCCGGGGGCGGGGTCGGACCCGTTGCTGGCAGCCGCCCGGTAGCCCTGCGGCGTGACGTCGGTGAGGCCGATCGCGGCGGCCATCGGGTCGAAGACCGTCTCGGTGGCCGCGTAGGTGTGCCCGGCCGCCGACGCCCGCAGGGCGCCGATCTCCTGACGGTAGGGCGCCAGTGCCGCCGCCCAGCCGGCGGCCCGGTCGGCGAAGTACCCGGCCGCGGCGGGCGCCAGGTCGCGGAGCGCGGCCGTCACCGCCGCCGCCGTCGCGTCGACGTCCTGCGGCGAGTACCACAGGTGCGGGTTCACCGCGTCGCCGGCGCGGGTCGGCGCACCGGGCAGCGCCGCGGCGTCGACCACGACCGGCGCGGGGTTCAGGTCGGTCACCGCGGCCTCGGCCCAGTGGTCGTAGCCGGCGCCGTTGAGCACCACCAGATCGGCGTTCTCGAAGCGGGCCAGGTCGCCGGTCGTCGGCTCGAAGTCGTGCGGGTCCACCGCGCCGGAGCCCACCACCGTGGTGACGTCGGCGCATGCACCGGCCAGCGAGCGCGTGAGATCGCCCCACTGCCCGACGGAGACCACGACGTCGAGGACGTCGGCCGGGCAGGCCGCAGGGTCTCCGGTGCTCGTGGCCGGGCCCGCCCCGGCCTGGGCCGAGCAGGCGGACAGCCCGATCGCCGTCAGGGTCGCCACGGCGGCGACGGTGGCACGGGGGCGGGGCACGAGGGAACTCCGGTCTTAGTGACAATGATTCTCAGAACCAGTATCACCGAGACCGGCCCCCGGGGTCCACCCCGGGCGCCGCGAGGCGGCCGGGCCACCGACCGCCCGGACGGCGTCCTGATGGTTCAGACGCCGGTCACCCGGTTCTCCGGGTCGGTGCCGGCCGCCGCGGCGTCCTCCGGCCCTTCCGCCGGCTGGTCGGGGTGCGGCGTCCGTCCGGTGCCCTCCGCGTCGCGGGAGGGGCCGCCGCCGTCGGGCTGGTCCACGTCACTGGCACGCTGCGGTGCGCTCTCGGTCATGCCCACGGCCGTGCCCCGCGGAGAGCGTGGGCAACCGTGCGCGGGCGACCTGGCGGGGCCGACCGTTCGCCGGTAGGGAGGCGCGGTCAGCGGGCTCAACGGTCCCGCCGCGCGCGGCGCAGCCAGGGCAGCACGAACCAGATGCCCAGGCCGGCGACGGCGACCACGGCGCAGCCGGCCACGGCCGCCGCTCGGCCGAGCACCACGTCCAGCACGAGCAGGACCGAGCTGCCGATGCCGATCAGGAGCAATCCGGTCCCGATGAGCAGGGCCCGGTCGGCGAAGGCCACCAGGGCGCCCTTCTCGTGCTGCCGGAAGAGCACCCGGTGGAAGGGAACCGGGGCGAAGAGCACCAGCGCGGCGAAAGCGGTGCTCAGCAGCGCGACGGTGTAGACGGTCGTGCCGAACCCGGTCAGGGCGGCGAACCGCTGGGTGAACGGCAGCGTCAGCAGGAAGGCGAAGAGGAATTGGACGCCGGCGGTGGCCACCCGGGTCTCCTGCAGCAGCTCGTTGACGTTGCGGTCCAGCCGCTCCGCGGGCTTCTCGTCGCGCCGCTGCCCCGCCCCACGAGCGCCGGTCGATTCCGCCGTCACGGAGCCCCGGTACCGCAGCGGCACGGCCGCCAACCCCGCGCGTTCCCGTGCGGTCGGGCCACCGGACCGCCGGGGACGTACCGTCGCGGGCGTGCCTCCAGCCCCGGCGCGGGCGCGCAACGACCCGGCCCAGTACGACGACCTCGTCGACCAGTGGTGGAAACCCTCCGGCGGGTTCGCGATGCTGCACTGGCTGGCCGCCGCGCGCGCCGAGCACGTGCCACCCGCGGCGGCACGCGGGGCCGTGCTCGTGGACCTCGGCTGCGGCGGCGGGCTGATGGCACCGCACGTCGCCGGGCTGGGGTACCGGCACGTGGGGGTGGACCTGGGCCTGCCGGGGCTCCGGCTGGCCCGCTCGCACGGGGTCGCTGTGGTGCGCGGC
>JAICZD010000014.1 GCA_025933855.1 Modestobacter sp.
CGAGGAGATCCATCGTGCTGTCCGACCGTTCCCGTCCGGTGATCGAGGCGACCCTGCCGGTGGTCGCCGAGAACATCGAGTTGATCGCCCAGCGGTTCTACGCGCACATGTTCGGCGAGCACCCCGAGCTGCTCGACGGCATCTTCAACCGCGGCAACCAGGCCGAGGGCTCCCAGCAGGTCGCCCTGGCCGGCTCGGTGGCGGTGTTCGCCGGCGCCCTGGTCAAGACCCCCGAGCAGGTGCCCGGGCACCTGCTGTCCCGGATCTCGCACAAACACGCCTCCCTGGGGATCACCCCCGCCCAGTACGACATCGTCCACGACAACCTGTTCTGGGCCATCGCCGACGTGCTCGGCGACGCCGTCACCGCCGAGGTCGCCGCCGCCTGGGAGGAGGTGTACTGGCTGATGGCCTACGCCCTGGTCAACACCGAACGCGGCCTGTACAGCGCCCGCGGCGTGCGCCCGGAGACCGTGTGGCGGGACTGGCAGGTCACCGAACGCATCCAGGAAACCCCCGACGTGGTCACCTTCCGCACCAAACGGATCGACGACCGGCTGGTCAAGACCTCCCTGCCCGGCCAGTACGTCACCGTCCTGGTCTCGATGCCCGACGGCATCCGCCAACCCCGCCAGTACAGCCTCACCCGCGCCGATGACGGCGAACACCGCCAGTTCTCCGTCAAACGCGTCCACGGCGGCGGCAAACCCGACGGCGAGGTCTCCACCCTGCTCTGCGACACCCTCGGCGTCGGGGACATCGTCACCATGTCCCTGCCCTTCGGCGACGTCGTGCTCGACGACTCCGGCCGCCCGGTGGTGTTCGCCTCCGCCGGCATCGGCATCACCCCGATGGCCGGCATGCTCTCCCACCTCACCGTCGCCGGCTCCCACCTGCCCATCACCCTGCTGCACGCCGACGCCGAGGAGACCACCTTCGCCCTGCGCCAGCAGGTCCTCTACGACATCGGCAGCCTGCCCAACGCCACCATGCACGTCTGGTACGAGACCGGCCCCACCACCCTGCCCGTCACCGGCGCCCACACCGGCACGATGAACCTCGACCAGCTCACCCTCCCCGACGACGCCGCCTACTACCTGTGCGGCCCACTCCCGTTCATGCAGTCCGTCCGCAGCCAACTCATCGACCGCGGCACCCCACCCCGCGACATCCAGTACGAGGTCTTCGGCCCCGACCTGTGGCAGGCCGACCTCCTCACCGAAACCACCAGCGACCACCAGACCGCCACCGGCTGACCGGTGCGGCGGTGCGGCGGACCGACCTCCCTCGCCGCACCGCCGCAGCGACCGGACAGACTGGACGTCGTGTCCGCCGCGCCTCCCACCTCCCTGATCCCGACCCCGCCGCGGCTGCGCTCGGCCCGGGCGGCCGTCGCCGTCTGCTTCTTCACCAACGCGGTGCTCTACGCCAACCTCGTCCCCCGGCTGCCCGAGGTCAAGGACGCCCTGCAGCTGAGCAACGCCGGCCTCGGTGCCGCGATCGCTGCCTTTCCGCTCGGCGCACTGCTGGCCGGGCTGTCCTCCGCGCCGCTGATCCGCCGCCTCGGCTCGGCCCGGGTGGCCACCGGCGGGCTGGTGCTGCTCGGGATCGCGATCTGGCTGGTGGCGCTGGCCCCCAGCTGGCCGGTGCTGGCCGGGGCCTTCTTCGTCGCCGGGGCGCTGGACGCCGTCTCCGACGTCGCGCAGAACGCCTCCGGCCTGCGGGTCCAGCGGCTGTACGGCCGCTCGATCCTGAACGCCTTCCACGGGCTCTGGAGCATCGGTGCGGTGGCCGGCGGGCTGCTCGGGTCGGCGGCCGCGGGGCTCGGCCTGCCCCTGGCGCTGCACCTGGGCCTGTCCGCGGCGCTGTTCGGCGGGCTGGCGCTGGTCAGCCACCGCGGCCTGCTCCCCGGCCGGGACGACGCCGGCCCGGGTGACAGCGCGCCGTCCGGAACCGACCTCCCCGGCGCTGCCGGATCCCGCCGCCCCACCCGCCGGTCGGCGCTCCCGGCGCTGGCGGCCCTCGGCGTCCTGGCGGCCTGCGGGGCGTTCGTCGAGGACGCCGGCGCCTCCTGGAGCGCCCTCTACCTGCGCACCGAGCTGGCGGCCGGCGCGGCGACGGCCGGGCTCGGGTTCGTCGCGCTCCAGGTCGCCATGACGGTCGGGCGGCTGACCGGGGACCGGGTCGTCGACCGGTTCGGCCAGCGCCGCGTGGTGCGGGCGGGCGGCGGGCTGACCGCCGCCGGCATGGCCCTGGCGCTCGCCGTCCCCACCGTGCCCACCACGCTCGCCGGCTTCGCCCTCGCCGGGCTCGGGGTGGCCACCCTGATCCCGGCGGTCTTCGCCGCGGCCGACGAGCTGCCGGGACTGCCGCACGGCCTGGGGCTGGCGGTGTCCAACTGGCTGCTGCGGGTCGGGTTCCTGCTGTCCCCGCCGCTGATCGGGGTGCTCGCCGACGCCCTGAGCCTGCGCACCGCGCTGCTGACCGTCGTCCTCGCCGGCCTGGCCGCCGTCGTGTTCGGCCGCTTCCTGCGCCGCTCGGTCGCCGCCGGCTGAGCTCCGCCCGCGGGGGCGCCGCCCCGCCCCCGCGGAGTGCAGGATCTTGACGGCAGCGGGCCGGGTGGCCCACGTTGGGGGCACATCCCGGACGGCGCAGCGCCGGCCCGGGCAATGACCGTCCCGAGAGGCTGGACCGCATGCACGCGACGCCCGGAACCGCCGTGCCCGACGCCGTGGCGCGGGCCCGCCAGCACTCGGTGGGCGACCTGCTGCACCGCACCGCCCGCCGGTACCCGGACAAGCTCGCCGTGGTGGCCGGTGACCGACGGGCGACCTACGCCGAGTTCGACGCCGCGGTGAACCGGGCCGCGCACGCGCTGACCGAGCGGGGTCTGTCCAAGGGTGACCGGCTGGCCCTGCTGTCGCACAACTCCTGGCAGTTCGCGGTGCTCGTCTTCGCCACCGCCAAGCTCGGCGTCGTCCTGGTGCCGGTGAACTTCATGCTCGGCGCCGAGGAGGTCGGCTACCTGCTGCGGCACTCCGGCGCCGCCGGGATCGTCGCCGAGGACACCCTGGCGCCGGTCGCCGAGCAGGCGCTGGCGGTCGCCGGGGTCCAGGGCGGCATCCGGGGCTGGATCGCCCTGTCCGGCGCCGCGCCGGCGGCGGGGTGGGAGGACGTCGACGACTGGTGGCAGACCGGGCCGGACGCCGCCCCCGACGTGCTGGTCGCCGACGACGACCCGCTGCGGCTGATGTACACCTCGGGCACGGAGTCCCGCCCGAAGGGCGTGCTGCTGACCAGCCGGTCGCTGATCAGCCAGTACGTGAGCTGCGTGGTGGACGGCGGGATGACCGCCGACGACGTCGAGCTGCACTCGCTGCCGATGTACCACTGCGCCCAGCTGGACTGCTTCTTCTCCGTCGACGTCTACCTGGGCGCCACCAGCATCATCCTTCCCGCGCCCGACCCGGCGGCCATCCTGGCCACGATCGCCCGGGAGCGGGTCACCAAGCTGTTCGCCCCGCCGACCGTCTGGATCGCGCTGCTCCGGCACCCGGACTTCGACCGCACCGACCTGTCCAGCCTGCGGACGGGCTACTACGGCGCGTCGGCGATGCCGGTGGAGGTGCTGCGCGAGCTGATGCGGCGGCTGCCCGACGTGCGGCTGTGGAACTTCTACGGCCAGACCGAGATGGCGCCGCTGGCCACCATCCTGCGGCCGCACGAGCAGCTGCCCCGCGCCGGGTCGGCGGGCCGGGCGGCGCTCAACGTGGAGACGATGCTGGTGGACGACGGCGGCCGGCCGGTGCCCCCCGGCGAGATCGGGGAGATCGTGCACCGCAGCCCGCACGCCGCGCTGGGCTACCACGCCGACGAGGAGGCGACCGCGCGCGCCTTCGCCGGTGGCTGGTTCCACTCCGGCGACCTCGGGGTGATGACCGCCGACGGGTACCTGTCCGTCGTCGACCGCAAGAAGGACATGATCAAGACCGGTGGGGAGAACGTCGCCAGCCGCGAGGTGGAGGAGGCGATCTACTCCCTCGACGGGGTGGCCGAGGTCGCCGTGTTCGGCATCCATCACCCGTACTGGGTGGAGGCGGTGACCGCGGTCGTCGTCCCCAAGCCCGGGTCGGCGCTCACCGCCGAGCAGGTGCGCGCGCACACCGAGGGCCGGCTGGCCGGCTACAAGCGGCCGAAGTACGTCGTCCTGGCCGACGCCCTGCCGAAGAACCCCAGCGGCAAGATCCTCAAGCGCGACCTCCGCCAGCGCCACGCCGACCTGGCGCGGCAGGCGGAGACGGAGGGCGCCGGCCGGGGATGAGCGCCCGGAGCCGGCGGTCGCGGGTCAGGCCAGCTGGACGGTGGTGACCACCCGGACGACGCCGGGGCGCGGCGGAACCGAGCCGAACCCGAAGGTGACCGGCGGCCGGACCGGTGCCACGGTTCCCAGCGGGTCGCCCTCCCAGGTGGCGTGCACGGTGGTCACCGCGTGCAGGTCCAGAACGCCGTACCACTCGGTGCGCCCGTTGCCCGCCGAACCGCGGGTGCGCAGCCCGGTGAGCAGTCGCGCCGGCCGGTCCAGCGCGGCCACCCAGCCGGGGTGGGTGGCCAGCCGGGCCGGTACCGCGTGCAGCAGCCGGCCCAGGCCGGGACGGCGTCCGGTCGTCAGCCGCATCGCCAGCGGACCGGCGGCCACGGTCCAGGTCCGGCCGCCCGGTCGGGCCACGTCCACCGGCACCAGCCGGACCTCGTCGAAGGTGTAGGTGGCCGCGACGAAGTCGGCCACCTCCTCGCTGGGGGCCAGCAGCACCCGGTGGCCGTCGGGCTGCTGCACCATGACGTCGGAGAAGGCGCCGAGCGGGGACCGCGGCCAGTGCCCGACGACGAGCCGGGTGCCCGACGTCGTTCCGGTGCCGAGGATCCAGCCGTCGAACCGCAGCCGCGCGCGGTCGCCGGAAGCGGGCGGGCGCTCAGCCACCGGCCGGCTCCACCGGTCCCGTGCTGCCCCGGACCACCAGCCGCACGGCGTAGGGAGCCGGCGAGGTGACCTGTTTCCCGGCGAGCAGAGCGCGCACCAGCGAGCCGACGTCCTGACCGCGGTCGAGCAGCGGCTGGGCGACCGTGGTGAGCGGCGGAACGGTCGACCGGGCGGTCGGTGAGTCGTCGAACCCGATGACGGACAGCTGCCCGGGCACCTCCCGGCCGGCCGCCGCGGCGGCGCGCAGGGCGCCGAGGGCCAGCTGGTCGCTGAACGCGACGATCGCCGTCGGCGGATCCGCCGTGTCGAGCAACCGGGCAGTGCCGCGCGCGCCGGCGTCGGGATCGTTGGCGGCGCACTCCAGGACCGGCACGCCGGCCCAGTCCAGCCCGGCGTCGGTGGCCGCGGACGCCGCTCCGGCCAGTCGCCGGGCGACCACCTGGTAGCCGGCCCGGCGCTGCCGGTCGAGGTCGGCCGGGCCCTCGGCACGGTCGGCGCGCAGCGGCGTGGACAGCACCGCGAGGCGCCGGTGGCCCAGCCCGACCAGGTGCCGAACGGCGGCCGCGGTGCCGGCGGCGTCGTCGATGCCGACCAGCGGCACCCCCGGCAACGCCGGCTGGTCCAGCACCACGACCGGCCGGCCGTGCGCCTGGGCGGCGGCGACCGCGGGGTGGCCCTCGGGCAGCGACTGCAGGACCCACGCATCGACCGCCGCGTTCCGGATCGGGCCCAGCTCACCGCCTCCCCCGCCGGGCGCCGCGTGCAGCAGCAGGCCCAGTCCGTCGGCCTGGACCTCCCGGGCGAGCCCGTCGAGGAAGAGGACGGCGGTCGGATCGGAGAAGGCGTAGGACAGGCCCTCGTCCACCAGCACGCCGACCGCACCGACCCGCCCGCGGCGCAGCCCGCGGGCGATCGGGTCCGGCCCGGAGAAGCCCAGCTCGGCCGCGCGGCCGAGGATGCGCGCGCGCAGCCCGGCGGACAGCTGGTCGGGCCGGTTGTAGGCGTTGGACACGGTCGCGCGGGAGACGCCGAGGTCGCGGGCCAGGGCGAGCAGCGTCACCCGCCCGCCCGGCGGGCGGGGTCCGAGGGCCTTCGACATCGCTCCCGCCCGTCCGTAGCCCGGATCTGTACCGATCCGGAAGATACGGCCGACGGTCGGCGCGGACCTCTCCCGGTCCTGTCCGAGCGTCAGCGCCGCAGTGCCCGCGCCACTCTCCGGCTGCCCGCGTAGGTCACCCACGCCGCCGCCACCCACGGGCCGGCCACGATGACCGGGTCGAGGGCCTGGTGCGGCAGGTCGGCCCGCTGCACGCCCAGCCGGGACCGCAGGCCGTGGTGGGAGAACTCGCTGCGCACGCCGGTCTCGGTGATCGGGTTGTCCGGGCGCAGCGTGGCGAAGGACCGCAGGTGGCTCTCCCAGGCGTCCACCCGGTCGGCCAGCACCAGCAGCAGCCAGTGCGCGGCCCGGGCCTCGCTGTACCGGCGGTAGGAGAGCCTGCGGATCGCTCCGGACAGTCCCCGCGGCGGGCAGCTGGTGCCGAACACGGGGGTGAGGAACGCGTGCTCGATCGAGCGCTCCCGGGGGACCTTCTCCGGCTGCCGCTCCGGGAACTCCCAGTGCGCGCCGCTGAGGTCCTCCTGGAACTGCAGCTTGGGCACCGACGGGCGGTCGGCCGGGTCCAGGTCGGCCCCCCAGCCGGGGATGCGCTCCCGCAGCTGCTCGGCGGTCTCCGCGGCCGGCGGCTTGTGCGGCGTGTAGGCCATGACCGGTCCCCCTCCTCAGGCGGCGCTCGGGACGACCAGCGGCTTGATGCAGCCGTCCAGCTTCGCCGAGAAGACGTGGTACCCCTCGGCGATGTGCTCCAGCGGGAACCGGTGGGTGACCAGCTCGCTGGGCTTCAGGTAGCCCATGCGCAGGTGCTCGAACAGCCGGGGCCACTGGCGCTTCACCGGGCACTGGTTCATCCGCAGCGTGAGCCCCTTGTTCAGCGCGTCGCCGAACTTCACCGCGCTGAAGATCGGGCCGTAGGCGCCGACGACCGCGACCGTGCCACCCTTGCGCACCGAGTCGATCGCCCAGTTCAGCGCGACCGGCGAGCCACCCTGCATCTTGTAGTGCGCGGCGGCGACGTGCTGCAGGAAGTTCCCGTCGGCCTCGGCGCCCACGGCGTCGATGGCGACGTCCGCCCCGAGGTGGTCGGTGGTCCGCTTCATCTCCACCACGATGTCGTCGTACTCGGTGAAGTTGCGGGTCTCGGCGTGGGCGAAGGTGCGCGCCTTCGCCAGCCGGTACTCGAGGTGGTCGATGACGATGACCCGGCCGGCGCCCATCAGCCAGGACGACTTCGCGGCGACCAGGCCCACCGGGCCGGCGCCGAACACCACCACGGTGTCGCCCTCGGCGATCGCCCCGAGCTGGGCGCCGAAGTAGCCGGTCGGGACGGCGTCGGTGAGCAGGACGGCGTCCTCGTCGTCCATCCAGTCCGGGATCCGGGACGGGCCGACGTCGGCGAACGGCACCCGCACGTACTCCGCCTGGCCGCCGTCGTAGCCGCCGCAGGTGTGCGAGTAGCCGTAGATGCCGCCCACCGCGGTGGCGTTCGGGTTGACGTTGTGGCAGTTGGAGTACAGGCCCCGCGCGCAGAACCAGCAGGATCCGCAGAAGATGTTGAACGGCACCATGACCCGGTCCCCGGGCGCCAGGTTCCGCACCGAGGACCCCACCTGCTCGACCACGCCGATGAACTCGTGACCGAAGGTCGAGCCGACCCGGGTGTCGGGCATCAGCCCGTGGTAGAGGTGCAGGTCCGAGCCGCAGATCGCGGCCAGGGTCACCCGGACGATCGCGTCGTTGGGATGCTCGATCGCCGGCACGTCCTTGTTCTCGACCCGCAGCTTGTACGGCCCGCGGTACACCATCGCCCGCATCTGCTCTCCTCGCGGCGCGGCCCGACCCCGCGCCGTCCCGGTTCTGCTCACCGGGTCCGCGGAGCGCTGCCCCGGCTACAGGCTGCCTGCATCCGGTGCCCCCGGCCAGTCGTGCCCACCGGTCGCGGCCCAGACCCGGGCCCGGGCCCGGGCGGCCCGGCCCGGCCGAGGGTCAGTCGGAGAACGCGGTGGAACCGCAGGACGGGCAGGCTCCGCCGCGGTCGCCGTCGGTGATCCGGCCGCAGTCGGGGCAGACGCCGGCCAGCCAGCAGGCCGGATCACCGCCCTCGTCCGCCCACACGGTGGGCCGCTCCACCGGCGCCGGCCGCGGCGGGGGAACGGGCTGCTCTGCGGGCGGAGTGCTCATCGTCGATGCCCCGATCGGTCGGCTGCCCAGCGGTACGCGAACGCCTCCGCAGCCTAGGCCCGGGCGGCAGCGGTGGCGGTCGGTGAACGGGCGGGGGTCGGCGCTGGGAGAAGTGGGTCGGCACCAACCGCCGCACGCCACAGGGGCCAAAGTCGCGACTTTGGCCCCTGTGGGGTGCTCCAGCTGCCGCGCGTGCACGCCCGGACGGGTGTGAGCAGAGTCAAACAACCGGACGGCCGTTTTGGCGGGTCGCGCTTCGACACCGGGCCGGGGCGGTCGTACGCTGGTTTCTGTAACGATCCAGAAGCACGCTCGCCGTCTCCCTCCTGGCCCTCCGGCCAGCGGCAAGAGCCCGATCCGCCTCCCGGCGCGGACCGGAGCCACGGACCCGTTTCCTGGCCGGCCGTCCCAGCCCCGGCGGACATCACATCGGCACTCGGAAAGGCGAACTCGCATGCTTCCCCTGCACACCACCTCCCCGGTCGGCGCGCCCGCCTCGGCGCCCGACCCCCGCGTCCGCCTGCTGCTGCTGTCCGCGGCCGGGCTGGGCATTGCCGCCGCGGTGCTCGGCGACGCCCCCGGCGTCCTCGCGTTCGTCCTGGCCGTCGGTGCGCTGGGCGCGGCGTCGGCGCTGGGCCTGCGCGACCGGTGGGCCGCCCTGCAGCCGGACCGCGCGGGCCAGGACTCCGGGTCCGCGCCGGAGTTCCCGGCCTGGTCGCCGGCCGAGTCCGACTCGCCGTACGACACGGCTCTGACCGCCGACCTGCGCCAGCTGTACGCCGACCACGTCGAGCAGCTGAACCTGGCTCTCGCCGAGGGGCGCGAGGACCTCGCCCGCGAGCTGTCCGACGCCTATCCGGACCGGGCGCTGGCGCTCCTCACCGGCGCCGGGCTGCCGCCGGCCCGTTCCGCGCTGCACACTCGCTGAGCAGTCCGACCGCCGGCCGGCCGGACGGGAAGGTGTGAGGTGGGCCGCAGGTACAAGCCCCAGTCCGCCGTGCAGCGCGAGCTGCTGCGGCTGCTCCGACCGCTGGATGCCCGGCGGGCCCGGACGCTGAGCGAGCGGGTGCGCCCGGGCCTGGCCGAGGTGGCCCGCGCGCACGCGCACCGGCCGGCCGCCGAGGTGCTCCCCGCCCTGGAGGACGTCGTGCGTGCCGCCGGCGGGGAGCCGGACCGGACGGCGCTCGCGGAGTTCGCCGAGGACATCGAGGCCGGCGAGAACCCCTTCCTGTGAACGGCCGGGCCGACGGCCCCCCGGCACGGGCGCCCCGCATCACGAACCTGCCAGCCGGGGGGCAGGAGGGCCTTCCTCAGCGGCCGACGAGCGTGGCCTCGAAGTCGTACCGCGACGCCCGGTAGAGGTGGCGGCCGAGCTCCACCGCCGTTCCGTGGTCGTCGAAGGCGGTGCGCTGCATGGTCAGCAGCGCGGCCCGCGGCGGTTCGTCGAGCAGCCGGGCCTCCTCTGCCCGCGCCAGCCGCGCACCGATCCGCTGGTGCGCCACCCGCAGGTGCACTCCCTGGCTGCGCAGGTACTGGTACAGCCCGCGCTCGGACAGCTCCTCGACGGTGGGGGTGAACCGGCCCGGGAGGTGGTTGGTCATCAGCGCCAGCGGCTCGCCGTGCGAGCGGCGCAGCCGGCGCAGGACGACGACCTCGTCCCCCTCGCGCAGGTCGAGCTCCTCGGCGATCTCCGGCCCGGCCGGGACCCGGTCCAGCGACAGGACCTCGGTGGTGGGCTCCTCCCCGCCGCGCGAGAGGTCGTCGTAGAGGCTGGTGAGCTCGACCGAGCGGCGCACGTGCGGCTGGATCACCTGGGTGCCCACCCCGCGCTTGCGGACCAGCAGGCCCTTGTCGACCAGCTCCTGCACCGCGCGGCGCACCGTCGGCCGGGACAGCCCGTACCGCTGGGCGAGCAGCACCTCGTTCTCCAGTTTCGAGCCCGAGGGCAGGCTGCCACCGGAGATGGCCCCCTCGATCGCCTGGGCGAGCTGGAAGTACAGCGGGGTGGGGCTGGAGCGGTCGATGTCGTACGTGGGTGCGGATGCCACCGGTCCTCCTCGGGCGACGCGGCAACGGCTCGGCCGCCGACCGGCGCGCCCCGCGGCACAGATGATCTCAGACCGGAGCAGCCGACGCACTCATCACATCGGGGCAGCCGGACAACCGGTCGTACGTATGCCTTCATGTCCTGACAAAGTCTTGACATGCGGCTGTGTCGTGGCGCACAGTCAGCCGCCAGGGAGCAGCGCCGCGACGAGCGCGCCGGGACGACGACCTGAGGATGGTGACCCATCGTGGAGGACGCCGCCGCGACTGCGCCGGACGTGCTGGCCATCGGCCGGAGCGGGGTGGACGTCTATCCGCTGCAGATCGGCGTCGGGCTGGAGGACGTCGAGACCTTCGGCAAGTACCTGGGCGGCAGCGCGGCGAATGTCTCGGTCGCCGCCGCCCGCCTGGGTCACTCGGTGGCGCTGGTGACCGGGGTGGGCGACGACCCTTTCGGGCGGTTCGTCCGGCGCGCACTGCGCGACCTCGGGGTCGACGACCGGCACGTCGTGGTGGACGCCGCCCACCTCACCCCGGTCACCTTCTGCGAGATCTTCCCGCCCGACGACTTCCCGCTCTACTTCTACCGCCGGCCCACGGCCCCGGACCTGCAGGTGCGCCCGGAGGACCTGGACCTGGACGCCGTCCGCAGCGCGCGGCTGTTCTGGGCGACGGTCACCGGTCTCTCCGAGGAGCCCAGCCGGTCGGCACACCACGCCGCCTGGCAGGCCCGCGGCCGCCGCCGGCACACCGTGCTGGACCTGGACTACCGGCCGATGTTCTGGTCCTCCCGGGACGAGGCCGCCGAGCAGGTCCGGGCGGCGCTGCCGCACGTCACCGTGGCCGTCGGCAACCGGGAGGAGTGCGAGGTCGCGGTCGGCGAGACCGATCCGGACCGGGCAGCCGACGCCCTGCTGGCGGCCGGTGTGGAGCTGGCCATCGTCAAGCAGGGGCCGCGGGGCGTGCTGGGCAAGACCCGCACCGAGCGGGTCGTCGTCCCGCCCACGCCGGTGGAGGTGGTCAACGGCCTGGGCGCCGGCGACGCGTTCGGCGGCTCGCTGTGCCACGGGCTGCTGACCGGCCTGCCCCTGGAGCAGCTGCTGCGCAACGCCAACGCGGCCGGCGCCATCGTCGCCGGACGGCTGGAGTGCTCCACCGCGATGCCCACGGCGGCCGAGGTCGAGGCGCACGTGGCCGCCCACCCCACTCCGCGCCTGGAGGGCACCCGTGTCTGACGCCACCCTCTCCGAGGTCGTCCCGGCTCCCACCGGATCCCCCACCGCCGGATCCCCCACCGGCGTGCTGGACACCGCCCCGCTGTGCCGCAGCTACGACGAGATCACCGAACTGCGCAGCCGGGACCCCGGCGCCATCGGGCGGGCGCTGGCCGCCCGCCGCAGGCGCCCGTCGTTCCTGCCGGCCGACGGCCGGCTGATGCTCGTCGCCGCCGACCACCCGGCCCGGGGCGCGCTGGCGGCGCAGGGCCGGCCCACCGCGATGCACGACCGGCGGGACATGCTCGACCGGCTGCAGATGGCGCTGTCCCGCCCGGGCATCGACGGCCTGCTCGCCACCGCCGACGTGGCCGAGGACCTGCTGCTGCTCGGCGCGCTCGAGGACAAGGTCGTCGTCGCCTCGATGAACCGGGGCGGGCTGGCCGGCTCGACCTTCGAGCTCGACGACCGGATGACCGGCTACGACGTGCCCGGTGTCGTCGCCGCCCGGTTCGACGCGGCGAAGATGCTCAACCGGATCGACCTGGAGGACGCCGGCACGGTCGCCATGCTGGAGACCGCCGGCCGGGCGATCACCGAGCTGGCCCGCGCCGGGGTCGTGGCGATGCTCGAGCCGTTCCTGTCCCGGCGGGTGGAGGGCCGGGTGGTCAACGACCTGAGCGCCGACGGGGTCATCAAGTCCGTGCACATCGCCCAGGGCCTCGGCGCCACCTCGGCCTTCACCTGGCTGAAGCTCCCGGTGGTCGCCGAGATGGAACGGGTCATGGACGCCACGACGCTGCCCACCCTGCTGCTCGGCGGTGACCCCTCGGGCCGGCCCGAGGAGACCTATGCGAGCTGGCGCGACGCGCTGGCACTGCCCGCCGTCCGCGGCCTGGTGGTGGGCCGGACCCTGCTGTACCCGCCGGACGACGATGTCGCCTCCGCCGTCGACACGGCGGTGTCCCTCGTCCACTAGCCGCGGCGCCTCCTGACCCCAGGCGCCTCTCCAGCTCGCCCCCCACCCCGAGTCCGCATCCCCGAGCAAGGGAGCAGCATGACCGCCGCCGCACGGCCGTCCGCCGGGACGAAGTCACTCCACCTGCCCGCGGGCAGCGCGGCCGCCGGCCGGTACGCACTCGAGGTGACCCCCGAGTCGGCGGGCTGGGGCCACTCCAGCCTCCGGGTGCTCGAGCTGGCCGCCGGGGAGAGCCACTCCCTGGACACCGGGCCCGACGAGGTTCTCGTCGTTCCGCTGTCCGGCGCCGTGGACGTGGAGTGCGACGGCCAGACCCTCGCCCTCGCCGGCCGGAGCGGCGTGTTCGCCGGCCCGACCGACTTCGGCTACCTCCCGCTGGGGTCCTCGGCCACGCTGTCCAGCGCGGACGGCGGCCGCTTCGCCCTCTGCGGAGCCCGGGCCTCCCGGCGGCTCCCGGTGCGCTACGGGCCGGCCGCGGGCGTGCCGGTGGAGCTGCGCGGCGCCGGGCGGTGCAGCCGGCAGGTCAACAACTTCGCCACCGCCGGCGTCTTCGAGGCCGACTCGGTCATCGCGTGCGAGGTCCTCACCCCCGGCGGCAACTGGTCCTCCTATCCGCCGCACAAGCACGACGAGACCTCCGAGGTGGAGACCGAGCTGGAGGAGATCTACTACTTCGAGGTCGCGCCGGGCCCCGCCGGCCAGCCGGGCCTGGCCTACCAGCGGGTCTACGGCACGGCCGAGCGGCCGATCGACGTGCTGGCCGAGGTCCGCACCGGTGACGTGGTGCTGATCCCGCACGGCTGGCACGGCCCCTCGATCGCCGCACCCGGGCACGACCTCTACTACCTCAACGTGATGGCCGGGCCGGGCGCGGAACGCGCCTGGCGGATCGTCGACGACCCCGACCACGCCTGGATCCGGCAGACCTGGGCCGGCGAGGACGTCGACCCCCGGCTGCCGCTGCACTCCCCCGCAGCCGACCGACCGAACCCGAACGGAGCGTCCCGACCGTGAGCCAGCCCTACCCGCCGCCGACGGCGACGGACACCGTCCGGCTGACCGTGGCCCAGGCCGTGGTCCGGTTCCTCGGCCGGCAGTACAGCGAGCGCGACGGTGTGCGGCAGCGGCTGTTCGCCGGCTGCCTGGGCATCTTCGGGCACGGCAACGTCGCGGGGCTGGGCCAGGCGCTGCTGCAGGCCGAGCTGGAGGACGCCGACCTCCCGGAGCCGCAGCTGCCCTACGTGCTCGGCCGCAACGAGCAGGCGATGGTGCACACCGCGGTCGCCTACGCCCGCGCCAAGGACCGGCTGCAGACCTGGGCGGTGTCCACCAGCGTCGGCCCGGGTGCGACGAACATGGTCACCGGTGCCGCGCTGGCCACCATCAACCGGCTGCCGGTGCTGCTGCTGCCCGCGGACACCTTCGCCACCCGGGCCGCCTCGCCGCTGCTGCAGGAGCTCGAGCGCCCCGACAGCGGCGACGTCACCGTCAACGACGCGTTCCGGCCGGTGTCCCGGTACTTCGACCGGATCTGGCGGCCCGAGCAGCTGCCCGGGGCGCTGCTGGGGGCGATGCGGGTGCTGACCGACCCGGCCGAGACCGGCGCGGTGACCCTCTGCTTTCCGCAGGACGTGCAGGCCGAGGCGTTCGACTGGCCGGTCGAGCTGTTCGCCGAGCGCACCTGGCACGTGGCCCGCCCGCTGCCGGAGGCCGCTGCCCTGCGCCGGGCCGTCGAGGTGATCCGCTCGGCCCGCCGCCCGCTCGTCGTCGCCGGCGGTGGCGTCATCTACTCCGGCGCCACCGAGGCGCTGGACGCCTTCGCCACCGCCACCGGCATCCCGGTCGCGCAGACCCAGGCCGGCAAGGGCGCGCTGCCCTACGACCACCCGCAGTCGGTCGGCGCCATCGGCTCCACCGGCACCACGGCGGCCAACGCCCTGGCCCGCGAGGCGGACGTCGTCATCGGCATCGGCACCCGGTACCAGGACTTCACCACCGCCTCCCGGACGGCGTTCAACGACCCCGGCGTCCGGTTCGTGAACGTCAACGTCGCCTCGGTCGACTCGGTCAAGCACGCCGGCGTCGGCGTGGTCGCCGACGCGCGGGAGGCGCTCCTCGCGCTGTCCGCGGAGCTGTCCGGCTGGTCGGTCGAGGAGTCCTACCGGGCCCGCACCGCCGAGCTCGCCGCGGCGTGGGAGGCCACCGTGCAGGCCGCCTACCACCCGCCGACGCCCAGCGCCGGGGAGGGCGGGCGGCTGAGCCAGAACGAGGTCATCGGGCTGGTCAACGAGGTGTCGGGCCCGCGGGACGTGGTGGTGTGCGCGGCCGGGTCGATGCCGGGGGATCTGCACAAGATGTGGCGGGTCCGTGACCGGAAGGGCTACCACGTCGAGTACGGCTACTCCTGCATGGGGTATGAGATCCCCGGCGGTATCGGGGTGGCGATGGCCAGCCCCGACCGGGACGTGTTCGTGATGGTCGGCGACGGCTCCTACCTGATGATGCCGACCGAGCTGGTCACCGCCGTGCAGGAGGGCGTGAAGGTCGTCGTGGTGCTGGTGCAGAACCACGGGTTCGCCTCCATCGGCGCGCTGTCCGAGCAGCTGGGCTCCCAGCGCTTCGGCACCCGCTACCGCTACCGCTCCTCCTCCGGCCGGCTGGACGGCGACGTGCTGCCGGTGGACCTGGCCGCGAACGCCGCCAGCCTCGGCGTCGACGTCCTGCACGCCCAGGACGGGCCGAGCCTGGAGGCGGCGCTGCGCAAGGCCAAGGCCGGCGACCGCGCCACGGTCGTGCACGTGGAGACCGATCCGCTGATCGACGCCCCCTCCAGCGAGTCCTGGTGGGACGTGCCGGTCAGCGAGGTGTCGGCGCTGGACAGCACCCAGGGCGCCCGCGCCGAGTACGAGCGCTGGAAGTCCGTCCAGCGCGCCCACCTCGCGCCGTCCGAGCGCGGCACCCCCGAAGCGTGACCACCGACCAGCCAGCCACGGAGGACGACAGATGAGTGCGCACAGCCAGGCCGCACCGCAGCAGGCGAAGCGGGGCACCGGCCGGATCCGGGTCGGGTCGGCACCGGACTCCTGGGGGGTCTGGTTCCCCGACGATCCGCAGCAGGTGCCCTGGCAGCGGTTCCTCGACGAGGTCAGCGCCTGCGGCTACGAGTGGATCGAGCTCGGGCCCTACGGCTACCTGCCCACCGACCCGGCCCGGCTCGGGGACGAGCTGGCGGCGCGAGGGCTGAAGGTCACCGCCGGCACCGTGTTCGAGCACCTGCACCGGCCGGACTCCTGGGACGCGGTCTGGTCCCAGGTCAAGGACGTCGCCGCGCTCACCGCGGCCATGGGCGGCACGCACGTGGTGGTGATCCCGGAAATGTTCCGCGACGAGAAGACCGGCGCAGATCTCGAGCCGCGAACGCTCACCCCCGAGCAGTGGACGGCGAAGACGACCGGCGTGGACCGGCTGGGCCGCGCGGTGCAGGAGGAGTACGGCCTGAGCATCGCCTTCCACCCGCACGCGGAGAGCCACGTCGGCTACCAGGCCGACATCGAGCGGTTCCTGGCCGACACCGACCCCGCCTACGTGCCGCTCTGCCTGGATACCGGTCACGTCAGCTACTACCGCGGCGACAACCTGGACCTGATCCGCCGCTATCCGGAACGGATCGGCTACCTGCACCTCAAGCAGGTCGACCCCGCGGTGATCGACCGGGTGCTCGCCGAGGACGTGGTCTGGCCGGAGGCCGTGAAGATGGGCGCGATGATCGAGCCGCCGCACGGCGTTCCGGAGTACCCGCCGCTGCTGCAGGCGGTCGAGGAGCTGGGGCTGGACGTGTTCGCGATCGTCGAGCACGACCTGTACCCCTGCGCACCCGACGTGCCGCTGCCGATCGCGCAGCGCACCCACCGCTACATCGGCAGCTGCGGCATCCCGTCGCTCGAGCTGGGCACCCCGAAGGCGGCCGCCGGGCAGGACCGGTCATGACCACCGCCGAGACCGCATCCGGCGTGCTGCCGGAGCTGGCCGACGTCCCGCCCGCGGAGCTGCGGGTCGCGGTGCTGGGGGTCGGCATGATGGGGGCGGACCACGTGGCCCGGCTGCACAGCCGGATCTCCGGCGCCCGGGTGGTCGTGGTGAGCGACGCCTTCGCGGAGAAGGCCCAGCAGGTCGCCGCAGAGGTGCCCGGCTGCCGGGTCATCCCCGACCCGCTGACCGCCATCGCCGACCCCGAGGTCGACGCGGTGGTCATCGCCACCCCCGGCCAGTTCCACCAGGAGCAGGTGCTGGCGTGCATCGAGCACGGGAAGCCGGTGCTGTGCGAGAAGCCGCTCACCATGGACGCCGAGAGCTCGCTGGCCGTCGTCCGCGCCGAGGATGCCTACGCCGCCCGCACCGCCCGCCGGCTGGTCCAGGTCGGCTTCATGCGCCGCTTCGACCCCGAGTACGCGCAGCTGCGGGCGCTGATCGAGTCCCGGGAGATCGGCGACCCGCTCGTGGTGCACTGCGTGCACCGCAACGCCGCGGTCCACCCGGACTTCAGCAGCGCGATGATGATCACCGACTCGGTGGTGCACGAGGTCGACGTCGCCCGGTTCCTGCTCGACGAGGAGATCGCCGCGGTCACCGTGCTGCGGCCCAAGGCCAGTCGGCACGCGCAGGCCGGCCAGTCCGACCCGCTGCTGGTGATCTTCGAGATGGACAGCGGACGGATCGTGGACGTCGAGTGCTTCGTCCGCACCGGGGTGGCCTACGAGGTGCGCACCGAGGTCGTCGCCGAGGACGGCAGCGCCATGATCGGCCTGGACCTCGGGCTGGTCCGCCAGACCGGCGGCCCGTCCGGGGCGACCCGCAGCACGGCCATCGCCCCCGGCTTCCGGGAGCGGTTCGGCCGGGCCTACGACATCGAGGTGCAGCGCTGGGTCGACGCGGCCCGCCGCGGCACCATCGACGGGCCCGGCGTCTGGGACGGCTACGCCGCCGCGGCCGTCTGCACCGCCGGAGTGGAGGCGCTGCGCTCGGGCCGGCGGACCGAGGTCGGGCTGGCCGAGCGGGGAGGCGGCCCGCCGTGAGGATCGCCCTGGATCCGCAGATGCTGCGCACGACGCCGCTGCTGGAGCTGCCCGACGTGGTGGCCGCGATGGGCTACGAGTGGATCGAGCTCTCCCCCCGCGCGGACTTCATCCCCTTCTTCCAGCACCCGCGGGTCGACCTGGCCACCGTCCGGGCGTTCCGCGCCAAGCTGGCCGACGCCGGTGTCGGGGTCACCTCGCTGCTGCCGGTGATGCGCTGGTCCGGGCCGGGCGAGGTGGAGCGGCAGGCCGCGGTCCGCTACTGGAAGCGGGCTCTGGCGATCTGCGTGGAGCTGGGCGTGGACACGATGAACTCGGAGTTCAACGGCCGACCGGAGGCCCCGGAGCTGGCCGAGGCGATGTTCTGGCGGTCGATGGAGGAGCTGCTGCCGCTCTTCGAGCGGGAGGGCGTGAAGCTGGCGCTGGAGCCGCACCCGGACGACTTCGTCGAGCTCGGCCACCCGGCGATCGACCTGGTCCGCGGCATCGACTCCCCGTGCGTGTCCTTCCTGTACTGCCTGCCGCACACCTTCCACCAGGGCGACGACGCGGCCGGGATCATCGCGCACGCCGGCGACCTGCTCACCCACGTGCACGTCGCCGACTCGATGAACCACACCGCCTCCGACGGGCTGCGCTACATCACCAACCCCCCGGGCAATACCGTCCGGGTCCACCAGCACATGGAGATCGGCCGCGGCGACGTCGACTTCGACGAGGCGTTCGCCGCGCTGGCCCGGATCGGCTTCGACGGCGTCCTGACCACCTGCGTGTTCGGCTGGGACGGGCAGGCCCGCGAGTCCGGCAGCCGGATGCTCGCCGCCATCCGCGAGCTGGTCACCAAGCACTTCCCCGACGGCACCACTCCCTGACCCCGAACCCCTGACCCCCATCCCCTGACCGCCAGGACTGACCGGCGTGAGCGCCGAGAATGCCCGGCCGGCGCCGGTGAGACCAGTCTCCGCCGGCGCCGGTCGCCCGTCGGGGCGCACCACGGCACCACCACCCCTCCGGAGAGGAACGGCCATGACCGCACTGGCAGCCGGCTACGACACCCCCGGCTGGTTCGCCCCGGAGGACTGCCGGCTGGCGGACTTCCGGGCCGTCGTGGAGACCGCCACCGACCCGTCCGCCTACCCGCACGCCGACGAGGTCCGCGAAGGCGTCCTGGTCTACGGCCCGCGGCTGCACGACTCCCTCCGCACCCCGGAGGGTCGCCGGGACCTGCAAGCCGAGCTGGTGCGCGCGCTGACCGACGGGCCCGGCATCGTCGTGTTCACCGGTGCCTTCCCGGACACTGCGGTCGTCGACCGCGCCACCGCCGTGTTCGAGGCGATGATCGCCGAGCAGAAGGCGGCCGGGGTCGTCGGCGGTGACCACTTCGCCAAGCCCGGCGCCAACGACCGGGTGTGGGGTGCGCTGGACAAGTTCGCCGTCCGCGACCCGGAGGCGTTCGCCGACTACTACGGCAACGACGTCCTGGCCCTGGTGTCCGAGGCGTGGCTGGGGCCCGGCTACCAGATGACCTCCCAGGTCAACGTGGTCAACCCGGGCGGCACGGCGCAGGTGGCCCACCGCGACTACCACCTCGGGTTCATGTCCCAGGAGCAGAGCCGCGCCTTTCCCGCCCACGTGCACCGGCTCTCCCCGGCCCTGACCCTGCAGGGGGCCGTGGCGCACTGCGACATGCCGGTCGAGACCGGGCCCACGATGTACCTGCCGCACTCGCAGAAGTACCCGCCGGGTTACCTCGCCTTCCACCAGCCGCAGTTCACCGCCTACTTCGACGAGCACTACGTGCAGCTGCCGCTGCGCACCGGCGACGCCGCGTTCTTCAACCCCGCGCTGTTCCACGGGGCCGGCACCAACCACTCCCCGGACGTGCGCCGGATGGCCAACCTGCTGCAGGTCTCCTCCGCCTTCGGCCGGGCGATGGAGGCAGTCGACCGGACGGCGATGTGCCGGGCGCTCTACCCCGTGCTGCTGCAGAGCCAAGCCGACGGTGTCGCCGAGCGGACGCTGCGCAACGTCGTCGCGGCCGCCGCCGAGGGCTACGCGTTCCCGACCAACCTCGACCGGGACCAGCCGATCGGCGGGCTGGCGCCGGAGACCCAGGCCGAGCTGCTGCTGCGCGCGGTCCGGGAGCGCTGGTCACCCGACGTCGTGGCGACCGCCCTGGCCGGCGCGGAGGAACGGCGGACCGCCGTCCGCCGATGATCAACGCGTGAGGTCGAAGGCCCGGCGGAACCGGTCGAGCGCCTCGACCGGGTCGCCGGACGCCCAGCCCTCCAGCGCCACCACCCCGGTGTAGCCGAGCCGGTCCAGCGCGGCGGCCACCGCGGGGTAGTGGATCTCGCCCGTGCCGGGCTCGCACCGGCCGGGGACGTCGGCGACCTGGATCTCCCCGACCAGCGGCAACGCGCGCTCCACGAGCTGGATGAGGTTCCCCTCGCCGATCTGCGCGTGGTAGAGGTCCAGGTTCAACCGGAGGTGCGGGCTGCCCACGGCCTCCACCAGCGCGATCGTGTCCGCCGCCCGGGCGAAGGGCGCGCCCGGGTGGTCGACCGCGGTGTTGAGGTTCTCCAGCGTGAAGACCCGCCCGGCCCGCTCCCCCAGCGCGGCGAGCCGCTCCAGGGTGCGCGCGGCCGTCAGCCACATCGCCGGGGTGACCGTCTCGGTGGCGACCACCGGGAGTCCCTGCGCGTCCAGCCCCGTCCCGTGCACGTTCAGCCGCGGGCAGTCCAGCTGCTCGGCGGCCAGCAGCGACTCCTCGGCGGTGCGCAGCAGCTCTGCCGCGCCGTCCGGGTCGGCCAGCGTGCCGGTGACGTAGCCGGTCATCGAGGAGAAGGTGGCGCCGGTCCGCGCGAGCGCACCGACGTCCTTCGTCGTCCAGTTCCAGATCTCGACCTCGAAACCCAGATCGTCGATCCGGCGCACCCGCTCCTCGAACGGCAGGTCGAGGAAGAGCATCTCGGCCGACGCCGCGAGCCGGTACGTCACCTCTCCACCTCGTCGATGCGGACCGGGCGACCGGCCCGGACCGATTGCGCCGCGGCGAGCGCGATGGCCAGCGCGGCCCGCGCGTCCTCGCCGGTCACCGGTGCCGCCGTCCCGGTGCGGACGGCGTCGACGAAGGCCGCGAGCTCGGCGGTGTACGCATCGGCGAACAGCTCCTGGTCGCCGCGGACGGTGTCCACGACGCGGCCCGCCGCCGAGGAGAAGGCCATCCCGGTGCGCCGGCCGTCGCCCATGGTGGCCATGCCGCCGGAGCCGAGCACCTCGCCCCGGACGTCGTAGCCGTAGGCGGCCTCGAAGCAGGCCTCGGCGACGGCCATCGCGCCGTTGTCGAACCGCACGGTGACCACCGCGGTGTCCAGCAGCCCGCGGTCGGACCACTCCGGCTCGACCAGCGCGCCGGCGGTCGCGAACACCTCCACGGCCTGCGCGCCGGGGTTGAGGAAGCCCAGCGTGTCGAAGTCGTGGATCAGCGTCTCCAGGAAGATGGTGTCCGGCCGGACCCGGGACGGGTCGAAGCCACCGGGGTCGCGGGTCAGCGAGCGCAGCAGCCGGGGCGTGCCGAGCGTTCCGGCGTCGAGCAACGCCCGGGCGGCCCGCCAATCCGCGGCGAACCGGCGGTTGAAGCCCACCTGCAGGACGACGCCGGCGGTCCGGGCTGCCTCGATCGCCCGGTCGGCGTCGGCCAGCGTGACCGCCATCGGCTTCTCGCAGAACACGCCCTTGCCGGCGGCCGCGGCCGCCACCACCAGATCGGCGTGCGAGCGGGCCGGGGCGGCGATGACCACGGCGTCGACGGCCGGGTCCGCCCAGACCTGCGTCACGTCGGTGTACGCGCCGTCGGCTCCCAGCGTGCCGGCCAGCCGCTCCGCCGCGCCGGGCGCGGGATCGGCGACGGCGGCCAGCCGCGCGTGCGGTAGCCGGAGGCTCACCGTCTCCGCGTGGAAGGCGCCCATCCGGCCCGACCCGATCAGGGCGATGCCCACCCGGCCCTCCGGCAGGGTCCCGTCGTGAGCCTGCGAGCGGTCGGGGGTAGGGAGGTCCTTGCTCACAGGTCCAGCACCAGACGCTCGGTGCAGGAACGGGAGACGCAGATCATCATGCAGTCGTTCGCCTTCTTCTCGGTCTCGTCGAGCACGGAGTCGCGGTGATCGGGGATGCCGTCCAGGACGGTGGTCTCGCAGGTGCCGCAGGTGCCCTCCGCGCACGAGGACAGGACGCCGACCCCTGCCTCGTCGACGACCGAGAGGATCGACCGGTCGGGCGGAATGGTCAGGGTGAGCCCGCTCTGCTGCAGCACCACCTCGAACGCCTCCGTCCGCACCGGCGCGGTCAGGGCCTTCGGCGCGAAGCGCTCGACGTGCAGCGACCGCGGCGGCCAGCCGGCGCAGCGCTGCTCCACCGCGGCCAGCAGCGGCTCCGGACCGCAGCAGTACACCAGCGTGTCCGGGAGCGGGGTGCCGAGCAGCGCGTCGAGGTCCAGCAGGCCCGTCTCGTCCTGCGGGCAGACCGACACCCGGTCGCCGTAGCGCGCCAGTTCGTCGAGGAACGCCATGGACGCCCGCCGCCGCCCGCCGTAGACCAGCCGCCAGTCGGCGCCGGCCTCCTCGGCGGACCGGATCATCGGCAGGATCGGCGTGATCCCGATGCCGCCGGC
>JAICZD010000150.1 GCA_025933855.1 Modestobacter sp.
GAGGAGCTCAAGCAGCACTTCCGGCCGGAGTTCCTCAACCGCATCGACGACATCGTCGTGTTCCACCAGCTGACCGAGGACGAGATCGTCCACATCGTCGACCTGATGCTGAACCGGGTCGAGGGCCAGCTGTCGACCAAGGACATGTCGCTGGAGGTGACGCCCGCGGCCAAGAAGCTGCTGGCGGCCCGCGGCTTCGACCCGGTGCTGGGGGCCCGCCCGCTGCGGCGGACCATCCAGCGCGAGATCGAGGACGCGCTCTCGGAGAAGATCCTCTACGGCGAGCTGGCCCCCGGCCAGATCATCGTGGTCGACGTCGAGGGGGAGGGCGCCGACGGCAAGTTCACCTTCCGTGGCGAGGCCAAGCCGATCGACCTGCCCGACACCCCGCCCGTGGCGCTCACGGGCGGCGTCGAGGGTGACGACAACGGTCCGGCGGCCGCGCAGGCCGAGTGACGGAAGGGCCCTGCAAGGTCCCGCCGAGGGCCGCTCTCCGCTCGCGGAGGGCGGCCCTCGTCTCGTCTTGGCCGGAAACGCTCCCTTGGACCGGGGATCAGGACGAGTGGGGGGCGGGAGGCTCCCCGCGAGGAGTTTCGAAGCGGCTCCGCGCACGTCGGGCACGTCAGTTGGCCGCGGTGTCGTCCGCCAGGACGACAATGTGCATCCATGGCCCGCGGTGACCATCCCATGCGGACGCCGGTCTACGGCGGCCTGCTGATCGCGGCGGCCATGATCGGTTCGACCCTGGTGGTGGCCGACGGGGCCGGCTGGCCCGGCTGGCTGCGCGCCGTCCTGCTCGTCCTGGCGCTGCTGACCGCGATCGGCGGCTGGCTGATGACCTTCCGCGACCTCACCGGCACCCGGCGCCGTTGAAGGAGGACCCCACTGCCTCCCAACGCTCGCAAGCCGGCGCGGGGCCCGGCAGCGGGGTCGGGCTGTCAGTCGGGCAGCGCGAACCGGCCGTCCTCGATCTGCACGACCAGCCCGTCCACCAGGAGCGAGTCCAGGCACCGGGATCGCTGGACGGCGTCGGTCCAGGCCGCCGCGAGCGACGAGGCGTCGACCGGTTCGGGGGCGGCGCGCAGCACGTCCAGCAGCCGGCCACGCACCTGCCGGTCGGTGCCGGCAAAGCGCTGCACCCGCCGTGCCGGGCCGTCGTGCGGCGGGCTGCCGGCCAGCCGCCAGGCGCAGCGGTCCCGGACCGGGCACACCCCGCAGCGCGGCGTCCCGGCGACGCAGACCAGTGCCCCGAGCTCCATCACCGCGACCGAGAAACGGACCGCCCGGTCGTGGTCGTCCGGCGCCAGCTCGGCCACGTCGACCAGGTCGGCGGCGCGGGCCGGCAGCGCCTCGGCCCGCCCGTGCACCAGCCGGGCCAGCACCCGGCGCACGTTGGTGTCCACGACCGGCTGCCGCAAGCCGTGTCCGAAGCAGGCGACCGCCCGCGCCGTGTACGTCCCGATGCCGGGCAGCGCCTCCAGCCCGGCGACGTCCCGCGGCACGTCGCCGCCGTGATGCTCGGTGATGACCGCTGCGGCCTCCCGCAGCCGCAGGGCGCGCCGCGGGTAGCCCAGCTTGCCCCACGCCCGGATCACCTCCGCCGGGCTGGCCGCCGCGAGCGCGCGCGGGGTCGGCCACCGCGCCAGCCAGTCCCGCCACACCGGCTCCACCCGGCGCACCGGCGTCTGCTGCAGCATCACCTCGCTGACCAGCACCGCCCAGGGATCGGTGCCGGGCCGCCGCCACGGCAGGTCGCGGGCGGCGCCGGCGTACCAGTCGACGATCATCTCGCCGGCCGCCTGAGGGGCAGGGGTACCGGGTGGTCGGGCGGGCTGGCTCATCGCCGGCCAGTGTCCCTTCCCGCCCGGGACATGCGGTCGGTGGCCCGGCGGGGGCTGCTCGCCGACCCGGACCGGGTGACTGTGACGGATCAGTTCGCAGCACCCCCGGGCGGATGGGCGTGGCGGGGGGGCGGCGGGGCTCGCGGCGGTTAGCGTGCTCGACGTGCTGCACCCGGTCGGCCCGCTGCCCGCCGCCGTCTACTGGCGACGGCGCCTGCTGGTCCTCGGCCTCGTGCTGGCCGTCCTGATCGGAGGTGGTTGGCTGCTGGTGGCCGCGCTGAGCGGTCCGGGCGACCAGGGGTCGGCCAGTGCCGGTGCCGCGTCGGCGCGGCAGGCCGCCACGCCGTCACTGGAGCAGGTCGTGCCCTCGCTCGCCGCGGTCCAGGTGCCCACCAACGGTCCGGGCCGGGCCGCTCCGCCCCGGGCCGCCCCGAGCACCACGCAGAGCACCACGCAGGGCACCCCGCCCGGCACGACGCCGGCAGCGGTCACCCCGGTGGCTCCGGCGCCGGTGGACGTCGGGCCCTGCAGCGACGCGATGATCAGCCTGCAGGTCAGGCCGGGCGCCCCCATCGTCGCGGTCGGCAGCAAGCCGACGCTGGAGCTGGTCGTCACCAACACCTCGCCGGTGCCCTGCGTCCGCGCGCTGGACAAAGGGCTGCAGGAGATCGTCCTGCTGGACGCCGCGGGCGCCCGGGTGTGGGGCAGCAACGACTGCTTCCCCGAGTCCAGCAGCGACCCGCGCACACTCGCACCGGGAGAGGCCGCTGTCCTCCCGATCGTGTGGAGCGGGCTGACCAGCGAGCCGACGTGCACGGCGCCCCGGGTCACCCCCGCGCCGGGCGCCTACCTGCTGCGCGGCCGCCTGGACACCGAGCTCAGCGACGACGTGCCCCTCACGCTCACCTGATGAAGGACCCCCTCGCCCCCCATCGCACACATGGCCCCGTTCCGGGTCCCGCGCTGAGCTTGCGGAGCGTGGGGAGAACGGGGTCATTCTTCAGGAGTAGCGGTCGAGAATGGAGGTCTCGGCCAGCCGGGACAGCCCCTCGCGGATGCCTCGCGCCCGCGCCTCGCCGACCCCCTCGACGGCCAGCAGGTCCTCGATGGTGGCGGCCAGCAGCTTCTGCAGCCCCCCGAAATGGGTCACCAGACGGTCGATGATGCCCGGTGGCAGCCGCGGAACCCGGGCGAGCAGGCGGTATCCCCGCGGGCTGACCGGCGAGTCCAGCGCGTCGGGGGAGGATGGCAGGCCGTAGCACCGCGCGACCGCGGAGAGGTCCAGCAGCTCCGTCGCGGTGAGCGCCCGCAGGTCGCCCAGCACCTCCTCGCCGGAGCGGGGACGGCGCCCGCTGGGCAGGTAGTCGCGGACCAGCAGGCGGCGGTCCTCCTCGACGCCGGCGAGCATCTCGTCCAGCTGCAGGGCCAGCAGCCGGCCGTCGGTGCCCAGCTCGACGACGAAGCCCTCGATCTCGTCGGCGATGCGCCGCACCATCTCCAGGCGCTGGCTGACGCTCATCGCGTCCCGCACCGTGACGAGGTCCTCGATCTCCAGCGCGGACAGCGTGCTGGCCACCTCGTCCAGCCGCAGCTTGTAGCGCTCGAGGGCGGCCAGGGCCTGGTTGGCCCGCGCCAGGATGGTGGTGGGGTGCTCGAGGGTGTACCGGCGCCCGGCCACGTAGACGGAGATGATGTGCATCGACTGGCTGACCGAGATCACCGGGAAGTCGGTCTGCAGCGCGACCCGCTCCGCGGTGCGGTGCCGGGTGCCGGACTCCTCGGTCGGGATGGTCGGGTCCGGCATCAGGTGCACGCCGGCGCGGACGATCCGGGAGCCGTCGTAGGAGACGATGACCGCGCCGTCCATCTTGGCCAGCTCCCGCAGCCGGGTGGCGGACAGGGCGACGTCCAGCGCGAAACCGCCGGTGCACAGCGACTCGACGACGCGGTCGTACCCCAGCACGATCAGCGCGCCGGTGCGACCGGCCAGGATGCGCTCGAGACCGTCGCGGAGCGCCGTTCCGGGGGCTATCCGGCCCAGCAGTTCCCGGAGCGCGACCTCAGGGTCCTCAGCTGGGGGCACGAGCGCTCCTGACGGTCGGGCGGTACGGCGGCCAATTCTACGTGGCCCCGTCGAGTCGGCGGCGACCTCGGGTGGGTCGGGCCCGCGGTTGCCGGTGCCGACGGGGGTTCACCACAGCCGGGCCAGGGCGGCACCCAGGTCGGGCACCTCCAGCAGCCGCATCCCCTGGGGAGCGGGGCCGGCGTCCTGCGGGACCAGCGCCGCGGTGTAGCCCTGCCGGGCGGCCTCCGCGAGGCGCCGTGCGGTGCCGCCGACCCGGCGGATCTCCCCGGACAGCCCGACCTCGCCCAGGGCGATCATCCCCAGCGGGAGCGGCCGGTCCTTCGCGGCGGAGGCGATGGCCAGGGCGAGGGCCAGGTCGGCGGCCGGTTCGACGATCCGCACCCCGCCGACCGAGGCGGCGAAGACGTCGGCGTCGGCCAGCCGCACGCCGCCGCGGCGCTCCACCACGGCGTTCACCATGGCGACGCGCGCCGGGTCCAGCCCGCTCACCGCCCGGCGGGGCGAGCCGCCGCCGGCCGTGGCCACCAGCGCCTGCACCTCGGCCAGCAGCGGGCGGCTGCCCTCCATGGTGACCGTGACGCAGCTGCCGGGCACCGGCGCGGCGCGGCGGGACACGAACAGGTGCGAGGGGTCGGGCACCCCGACGACACCGGCGTCGCCGATCTCGAAGCAGCCGATCTCGTCGGCCGGGCCGAACCGGTTCTTGGTCGCCCGCACCATGCGCAGCGTGGAGTGCCGCTCGCCGTCGAAGGACACCACCACGTCGACGAGGTGCTCCAGGGCCCGTGGCCCGGCGATGGCGCCGTCCTTGGTGACGTGCCCGACGAGGATGGTGGTCATGCCGCGGCCCTTGGCGACGGCGGTGAGCGCGCTGGCCACGGCACGGACCTGGGTGGCGCCGCCGTCGGTTCCGTCGACCGCGGGGGAGCGGACGGTCTGCACGCTGTCGAGCACCAGCAGCGTGGGCGCGACCTCCTCCACGTGCGAGAGCACCGCGCTCAGCTCGGTCTCCGCGGCGAGGTACAGGTCGTCGTGCAGGGCACCGATCCGCTCGGCGCGCAGCCGTACCTGGGCCGCGGACTCCTCACCGGAGACGACCAGGGTGGGGCCGTTGCGCTGGGCCACCCGATGGGCGACCTCCAGCAGCAGGGTCGACTTGCCGACACCGGGCTCACCGGCCACGAGCAGGACGGCGCCGGGCACCAGGCCGCCGCCGAGGACGCGGTCGAACTCCGCGATGCCGGTCGGCACCGCACGGGCGCCGGCCAGCTCCACCTGCCCGATCGGCCGCGCCTTGGCGCTGACCGGCCCGGCGGCCACCGCGCGCAGCGGCGCCGCCACCGCCCCGGCCTGCTGGATGGTGCCCCAGGTCTGGCACTCGGGGCAGCGGCCGACCCACTTGGCGCCGGACCAGCCGCACTCGGTGCAGCGGTGGGCGGGGCGGGCGGACTTCACCGAGGGGGGCACGGCACGATCCTGCCCGGTGGGTACGACAGTCGCGGGGAGGCGACTGTCAGTCGACGGCCCCGGCGTCGGAGCCCTCGGCCCGTTGCTCGCTGAAGTCGAACGGCTCGCCCCGGGGCAGGTCGCGGGTGGCCACGCCCACCAGGACCTCGACGGTGACCTCGCCGGCCCGCTGGAAGTCCATCGTCACGTCCATGGTCTGGCCGGGCCCGTAGGCCTGCGAGAGCCCGCTCAGCGTGACGAGCGGCCCGTCGCCACCGATGTAGACGTTGCTGTTCGCGGGGATCGGGATGTTCAGCCCGGCGTCGGCGCTGGGACTGGCCGGGGCGCCGGAGGCCGGCGCGCTGGAGGCGGCCGCGCCGGTGCCGGTGACCTCGGCGGACCGGAAGTCCTCCCCGGTGATCGAGACGAGGGTGTCGTCGGTCTGGCCGCCGTTGGCGATCGCCACCACGAGCCGGGCGTCAGCGCCTTCCTGGTAGGTGCCGCTGACCGGGTAGGCGAGGTGCGCCTGGCGGATCGCCAGGGCGCCGATGTTGGCCTCACCACCGACCTTGTCCCGGTTCTGCTCGGCGGTCTGGGCCACCTGACCGGCGCTGCAGGCCGACAGCGCCACCGGGGACAGCAGCAGGACACCCATCACGGCAGCGCGGAGTGCGCGGTTCACGGCGTCGACCTCCTGGACGTGCGGCCACCGACGGAGGGGGTGGCCCGAGTCGGGTGGAGCCTAACGGTCGGGTCCCGAGCGCCGCCGGGCAGAGCGTGACAGGCGCGACGGCGTGCCGGGGGGCAAGCTCAGGTGTGACCTCGACCGGCCGCACACCGGCCCGGCAGCCGGACCGGGGCGCGGTCGACCCCGCGCTCGCCGACTTCCCCGAGCGCGCCCCGGACACCCGCCGCTGGTGCTTCGCCGACCAGCTGGGCCCGCACTTCCTCGACGCACCCGACCAGCCGGTGCTGCTGGTGGAGGCGCGGTCGGTGTTCCGCCGGCGCCGGTTCCACCGGCAGAAGGCGCACCTGCTGCTGTCCGCGCTGCGCCACCGTGCGGCCGAGCTGGGCGACCAGGCGGTGTTCCTGCAGACCGGCACCTACGCCGAGGCCCTGGACCGGGTCCAGGAGCCGCTGTCGGTCTGCGCGCCCACCACCTGGCCGGCCCGGGACTTCGTGCTGGCCCGGCCGGGGGTGCAGGTGCTCGCCGCCCGCGGCTTCGTCACCGCCCAGGAGGACTTCCGACGCTGGGCGGACGGGAGAGGCGGCAAGCGGCTGCTGATGGAGGACTTCTACCGCGCCGCGCGCCGCCACCACGACGTCCTGATGGACGGCGCCGAGCCGGTGGGCGGAACCTGGAACCTCGACCGCGACAACCGGGAGCCCCCGCCGTCCGACGGCCGGGTGCCGGCCCCGCCGCCCTGGCTGCCGGAGGAGGACGGGATCGATGCAGAGGTGCGCCGGGACCTCGACGGCTGGGTCGCCGACGGCGACATCTCCTTCGCCGGGGACGACGGGCCCCGGCTGTTCCCGGTCACCCGGGCGGAGACGGTGCACCGGCTCGAGGACTTCCTCGGTTCCCGGCTGGCCGCCTTCGGCCCGCACGAGGACGCCATGCTCGCCGGCGACCCGTGGCTGGCCCACTCGATGCTCTCGGCGTCGATGAACCTGGGGCTGGTCGACCCCGCGGAGGTGGTGCACCGCACCGAGGAGGTCTACCGCGCGTCCGTGGCCGCCGGGGAGCCGCTGCCGCTGAACTCCGTCGAGGGCTTCACCCGCCAGGTGATGGGTTGGCGGGACTACATCTGGCACCTCTACTGGTACCTCGGCCGGGAGTACCGGCACGGCAACGCGCTGGATGCCCAGGAGGACGTGCCGGCCTGGCTGGGGGAGCTCGCGGCCGAGGAGGTCGGCGCGAACTGCCTGTCCTCGGTGCTCTCCGACGTCCGGGAGCGTGGCTGGGTGCACCACATCCCGCGGCTGATGGTGCTGGGGAACTACGCGCTGCAGCGCGGGATCCGGCCGCCGGCGATGACCGACTGGTTCCACCGCATGTTCCTCGACGGCTACGACTGGGTGATGGTCGCCAACGTCGTCGGCATGAGCCAGCACGCGGACGGCGGGGTGCTGGCGACCAAGCCCTACGCCGCCGGCGGTGCCTACATCGACCGGATGAGCGACTACTGCGGCGGCTGCCGGTACGACCCGAGGAAGCGGCTCGGTGCGGACGCCTGCCCCTTCACCGCCGGCTACTGGGCCTTCCTGGAACGCAACCGCGAGCGCCTGGCCGGCAACCAGCGCATGCGCCGCCCGCTGCAGGGCCTGGACCGCCTGAAGGGCCTGCCCGAGGTCGTCGAGCAGGAGCAGCGCCGGGGCACCAGCCCGCCCTGATCGGGGGACAGGGGTCCGGTTCC
>JAICZD010000069.1 GCA_025933855.1 Modestobacter sp.
ACCGTGCTGGTCCGCGGCTGGCCGCCGAGCCCCGAGGGCGCCAGCGGGACGGCGTCCGCCGCGGACGGTGACGTCAGGTTCGTCCGTGTCGACATCGGACCTCCTCGGTTGGGCGTGCCCTCAGCGTCGTCGGGCCTCGGCTGCACGGCGCGGGGTCGCGGGTCACTCCCGGGGAGGACCTAGGGCCCGAGTTCCTCCCTTGGCGCGGGTATCTCGCGCAGACCCAAGCGCCCGGCGCCGGGTGGGTAGGAGTCGTGGACCTGTACTCGTCGAACCGGCGATACGCGGCACGGCAGCCCGGACGGCGGCTCCGTGCGTGAGCTGCCGATTCCCGATCGGCGGCGGTCCCCGGCAGTAGCGTCGCCGAGGTGTCCAAGGCCGAAGGCGCGCCCGCCTTCACGATGAACCAACTGGCCGCCTTCCTCGCGGTCGCCGAGGCCGGCACGATCAGCGCCGCGGCGGAGAAGCTGCACGTCTCGCCGTCCGCGCTGTCCGCCGCGATCACCGAGCTCGAACGGTCGCTGCAGGTCGAGCTGCTGCGCCGGCGCAAGGCCAAGGGCGTCACCCTCACGCCGACCGGTGAGGTGGTCCTGCCGCGGGCGCGGCTCCTGCTGCACCACGCCTCCGAGCTGCAGGCCGACGCCCGCGGCGAGGAACGGGGCGTCTCCGGCCTGGTCCGGATCGGCTGCTACCCCTCCCTCGCCCCCACCGCGCTGCCAGCCCTGATCAGCGACTTCACCCGGGCCCATCCCGACGCCCGGCTCGAGGTCTACGAGAACACCCAGGACGAGCTGAGCAAGGGGCTGGAGAGCGGCCAGCTCGACCTCGCGATCATGTACGACCTCGACCTCGACCCCACCTGGCGGTCGGCGTCGCTGGCGCGCCTGCCGCCGCGCGCCGTCCTCCCCGCCGGTCACCGGCTCGCGCGGCGCGCGGGGGCGCTGGACCTGGCGGACCTCAGGGACGACCCGATGGTGCTGCTGGACGCTCCGCCCAGCTCCGGGCACGCCTACTCCTGCTGCGCCCGGGCCGGGTTCACCCCGCGGGTGATCTACCGCGCGCGCACCTACGAGACGGCCCGCTCCTTCGTCGGGCGCGGGTTCGGGTGGACGCTGCTGCTCCAGCGGCCGAGCGCCAACGTCACCTACGAGGGGCGGCCGGTCGTGGTCAAGGACATCTCCGCCCCGGTGCTGCCCGACGTGGCCGTCGACGTGGTCTGGCACCCCGATTCGATGCCCAGCAAGGCAACCCGGACCTTCATCGCCCAGGCGGTGCGGTCGGCCCCTGCCCGCGGCATACCGCAGGAAACCTGAGGAACCAGACCCGAAACCTCTGCTTTTCAGTCGACGTGATGACCCCCACTCTGGTGTTGCGGCGCCCCGGCCGCCCCACCAACCCCAGTGAGGTTCTCCCATGGCTTCAGCGGTCACAGCCGACCGACGTCCGGCCCAGAGTTCTGTTCGACGGGCGGTGGCCGGCAGCTTCGTCGGCACCGCGATCGAGTGGTACGACTTCTTCATCTACGGCACCGCCGCGGCGCTCGTGCTCGGGCCGCAGTTCTTCCCCGGCGGCTCCGACCTCGCCGGCACGCTCGCCGCCTTCGGCACGCTGGCCGTCGGCTTCGTCGCCCGCCCCTTCGGCGGGGTGATCATGGGCCACTTCGGCGACAAGACCGGCCGCAAGTCGATGCTGGTCATCTCCATGCTGCTGATGGGCCTGGCGACGGTCGGCATCGGCCTGCTGCCCACCTACGACGCGATCGGCGTCTGGGCACCGATCATCCTGGTCGCGCTGCGGTTCATCCAGGGCGTCGGGGTCGGCGGGGAGTGGGGCGGCGCCGTCCTCATGGCCACCGAGCACGCACCGAAGAACAAGCGCGGCCTCTACGGCGCCGCTCCGCAGATGGGCGTGCCGGCCGGCGTCGTCCTGGCCAACGTCGTCTTCCTGCTGTGCACCCAGCTGACGACCGAGCAGCAGTTCCTCAGCTGGGGCTGGCGGGTGCCGTTCCTGCTGAGCATCGTCCTGGTCGCGGTCGCCCTCTGGATCCGCCTCGGCGTGATGGAGACCCCGGCGTTCCAGGCGGTCACCACGGAGGACCGGGCCGCCAAGCTGCCGATCCTGGAGGTGCTGACGACCAGCTGGCGGACCGTCCTGCTCGCCGGCGGGACCTTCATCGCCACCAACGGCATCGCCTACGTCTTCATGGTCTTCGTGCTGAGCTACGGCACCACCGAGCTCGGCTTCTCCCGCGGCACGATGCTGGCGCTGCTCATCGCCTCCTGCCCGGTCTGGATGGTCGGCATGGCGGTGTCCGCGCACCTCTCCGACGTCCTCGGCCGCCGCCGGGTCTACGTCACCTCGACCGTGGCCCTGCTGGTCGTGTCCGCGGTCTTCTTCACCCTGCTGGACACCGGCTCCCTCCCGGTCATGCTCGTCGCCATGCTGGCCCTGGCCTTCGTGCTGGGGTGCACCGTCGGGCCGCAGTCGGCCCTGTTCGCCGAGCTCTTCCCGGCCCACGTCCGCTACAGCGGCGCGTCCCTGGGGTACCAGGTGGGCGCGATCCTCGGCGGCGGCATCGCTCCGCTGCTGGCGACCTGGCTGTACGCGGAGTTCGGCACGACCGTGGCCGTGTCGGGCTACTTCGTCGCGGTGAGCGTCATCAGCCTCGCCTGCACCGTGATCCTGCTGCGGCGACCGCACGAGGCCGCGGACCCCGCTCCGGATGCGGTCGCGGTTCCGCAGCCGGCCACCCTCGCGACGGCGGTGCGCTGACATGACGACCTCCCCCTACTACCGGCCGCGTACCTACGCCCCCTCCGTGTTCGCCTCGATGACCGTGTCGGACCCGGCGCTGCCCGTCGTCGTGGTCGGTGCCGGCCCGGTCGGCATGGCCGTGGCCCTGGGCCTGGCCCAGCGCGGCGTGGCCGTCACCGTCCTGGAGGCGGCCACCCAGGTCTCCTTCGGCAGCCGGGCGATCTGCATCTCCCGGCACAGCCTCGAGGTCGCCGACCGGCTCGGCTTCGGCGAGGAGCTCGCCCGGCTCGCGCTGCCCTGGCACGGCGGCCGCAGCTTCCACCGCGACGTCGAGGTGATGCGGTTCCGGATGCCGCACCAGGACCACGACGTCCGCGGCCCCATGGTCAACGTCTCCCAGTCCGAGCTCGAGCAGATCATGGTCGACGCCCTGCTCGCCCACCCGCTGGTCACGCTGCACTGGGGCGCGAGCATCGCCGGCTGCACCTCCGGAGACGACGAGGTCCACCTGGACGTCGACACCGCCGACGGCCGCCGGAGCCTGCGGGCCCGCTGGGTCGTGGCCGCGGACGGCGGCCGGAGCCGGATGCGTGAGCTCGCCGGTCTGCGGCTGCAGGGCGCCAGCTACGAGGGGCGCTACGTCATCGCCGACATCCACTGGGAGTCCGACCTGCCGACCGAGCGGATGGTGTGGTTCGACCCGCCGAGCAACCCCGGATCGACGGTGATCATGCACCGCCAGCCGCACGACATCTGGCGGATCGACTACCAGCTCGACCCCGGCGAGGACGCCGCGGTGGAGGCGCAGGAGGACCGGATCCGCGCCCGGATCACCAGCCACCTGGAGTGGCTGCAGAACGACCGCCCCTGGACCCTGGAGTGGCACGGGTTCTACAAGGCGCACGCCCTGGCGCTGGACAGCTTCACCCACGACCGGGTGCTGTTCGCCGGGGACGCCGCCCACCTGGTGCCGATCTTCGGGGTCCGCGGGCTCAACTCCGGCATGGAGGACGCCGAGACGCTCACCTGGATGCTGGCGGCGGTGATCGGTGGCGCGGACCGCGCGCTGCTGGACGCCTACTCGGCCGAGCGGCACCACGCGTGGGAGCAGAACGTCGCCAACGCCGGCAAGTCGACGCTGATCATGACCCCCGGCAGCCACGGGCACCGCACCACCCGCGACGCCCTGCTGGCGCTGGCCACGGTGCGCCCGGAGTTCGGTCACCTGATCGACCCGCGGCAGAGCAGCGCCACCCACGCCCGGCTCTCACCGCTCACGGTGCCGGCCACCTCCGGCGCCGCGGGGCTGGTGCCCGGCGACCCGGTGGAGGACCGTCGCGTCCGGCTGGCCGACGGCAAGGAGTCCTCGCTCAACGAGGTCCGGGGCACCGGCGTCGTCCTGTTCGGGTTCGACCTCGATGCCGCCGCGTTCGGGGCGGCGTCCCGGTTGCGCGCCGAGCTGGCCGGCGTGCTGCCGCTGGAGAGCGTGACCTTGGCGCTGGTGGGCTCCGAGGCCGGCGGCCAGCCGGTCGCCACCGTCGCGGACCCCGCGCGCGGCGGGGTGGCGGCAGCCTGGGGCGCCGCGCCGGGTGAGGTGTTCGTCGTCCGCCCGGACGGGCTGTTGCTGGCCCGCGGCCAGGTGGCGGACCTCGCCGAGCTGCCGGCGCGGCTGGCCGCCGGGCGCACAGCCCCCACCGGCGTCCTGGACACCCGCGACCCGGTCGCCGCCCTGCCCGCGGACCAGGCCCGGCGCGAGGCGGCCTGGCTAGCGGTCTCCGACGGCATCAACAGCGTTCCCGCCGACGACCGCGAGGGGTTCCTCGCCCGGGTGGTGCTGCAGCTCGGCGACCGGATCGACACCGAGGACCTGCTGGCCGCCATCTCCACCGCCGCCGCCACCCGCTGACGACCCCACTCCCCAGAGAAGGAAGTTCACCATGCCCTACTACCGGTCAGCCGGCAGCATCCCGCCCAAGCGGCACACCCAGCACCGCACCCCGGAGGGTGGGCTCTACTTCGAGGAGCTGATGGGGGAGGAGGGCTTCTCCTCCGACTCCTCGCTGCTCTACCACGCCGACGTCCCGTCGGCCGTGGTGGACGTGCGGGTCTGGGACCTGCCCGACCAGAGCCTCACCCCGAACCACCCGCTGGCCCCGCGGCACTTCGCCACCGCCGAGCTCTTCGGCCCGGCGGCGCCGGGCGCCGCCGGGGTGGACGCGGTCACCGGTCGCCGGCTGCTGCTGGGCAACGGCGACGTGCGGCTGTCCTACGTGGTCGCCGGCGCGCCGAGCCCGCTGTACCGCAACGCGATCGGCGACGAGTGCCTCTACGTCCAGTCCGGGACGGCGGAGGTGCAGACCCTGTTCGGCGACCTTCCCGTGGGGGAGGGCGACTACGTGATCGTGCCGCGGGCCACCACCCACCGGTGGGTGCCCACCGGCCCGGACCCGGTGCGGGTCTACGCGATCGAGGCCAACTCGCACATCGGCCCGCCGAAGCGCTTCCTGTCCCGGTACGGCCAGCTGCTGGAGCACGCGCCCTACTGCGAGCGGGACCTGCGCCTGCCCGGGGAGCCGCAGGTCGTCGAGGGTACCGACGTCGACGTCCTCATCAAGCACCGCGGCCCCGGGCCGGGTGGCATCGCCGGCACCGTGCACACCTACCCCCGGCACCCGTTCGACGTGGTCGGCTGGGACGGCTGCCTCTACCCCTACGTCTTCAACATCGCCGACTACGAGCCGATCACCGGCCGCGTGCATCAGCCGCCGCCGGCCCATCAGGTCTTCGAGGCGGCCAACTTCGTCATCTGCAACTTCGTCCCCCGCAAGGTGGACTACCACCCGCTGGCCGTCCCGGTGCCGTACTACCACTCCAACGTCGACTCCGACGAGGTGATGTTCTACGTCGGCGGCGACTACGAGGCCCGCAAGGGCTCCGGCATCGCGCCGGGGTCGATCAGCCTGCACCCCGGCGGGCATCCGCACGGGCCGCAGCCGGGCGCGGTCGAGCGGTCGATCGGCGCCGAGTACTTCGACGAGCTCGCCGTCATGGTCGACACCTTCCGGCCGCTGGACCTGGGCGAGGCCGCCCGGGCCACCGACGACGGCCGGTACGCGTACTCGTGGTCCGGTGGACGCCGGGCGAACGCCACCCCCGAGCCCGCAGGAGATGCAGCATGACCACCGTTCCCGTCGCCGCCGACTCGCTGTACGGGGTGACCAACCTGCCCTACGGCGTCTTCTCGGTGGGGGAGTCCGCCCCCCGGGTCGGCACCCGGCTGGGCGACACCGTCGTCGACCTCGCCGTCCTGCTCGGCGACGACGTCTTCGCCCGCCCCAGCCTGAACGACTTCATGGCGCAGGGCTACGACCGGTGGGTGGCGGTCCGCCGGGAGATCACCGAACGGGTGGCCGGGGAGATCCCGGACGAGGCGGTGCACGCCCTGGACGACGTGACGATGCACCTGCCGGTCGAGGTCGCCGACTACGTCGACTTCTACGCCTCCGAGCACCACGCCGCGAACCTCGGCCGGCTGTTCCGGCCGGACAACCCCGAGCCGCTGATGCCCAACTGGAAGCACCTGCCGGTCGGGTACCACGGCCGGGCCGGCTCGATCGTCGTCTCCGGCACCGACATCGTGCGACCGTGCGGGCAGCGCAAGGGCAAGGACGACGCCGTTCCGGTCTTCGGACCGTCGGTGCGGCTGGACATCGAGGCGGAACTGGGCTTTCTCGTCGGCACCGGGACGGCGATGGGCGACACCGTTCCGGTGGCGGAGGCCGACCGCGCCATCTTCGGGGTGGTGCTGTTCAACGACTGGTCGGCCCGCGACATCCAGGCCTGGGAGTACGTGCCGCTCGGCCCCAACCTCGGCAAGTCCTTCGCCTCGACGATCTCCCCGTGGGTGGTGCCGCTGCTCGCGCTGGAGCCGGCCCGGGTGCCCACGCCCGTCCAGGATCCCCGGCCGCTGCCCTACCTGGCGATGGAGAGCCCCTGGGGTCTGGACGTCGACCTGTCGGTCCGCTGGAACGGCTGCGAGGTCAGCCGCCCGCCGTACCGGGAGATGTACTGGTCGCCGGCGCAGATGCTGGCGCACGTGACCGTCAACGGCGCCCCGTCCAGGACGGGGGACGTGTTCGCCTCGGGCACGATCTCGGGTCCCGACCGGGACACCCGTGGTGCCTTCATCGAGCTCACCTGGGGCGGCGCCGAGCCGGTGTCCGTGGGCGGGGAGCAGCGCACCTTCCTCGAGGACGGCGACGAGGTCACGATCACCGCCTCGGCCCCCGGCGCCGGCGGAGCCCGGCTCGGGTTCGGCGAGGCCACCGGGCGCATCCTGCCCGCGACCGGCGGGGACTGACGGCGCCTGCTGCCAGGCGCGAGGAACACCGCGGCCCGGTTCGACGATTCGTCGAGCCGGGCCGCGGTGCTGCTGTGCGGACCGCGTCGCCCGGCGGCCGGCCGCGGCGCCGGCGGGCCGACACGCCGATCGCGCCGGCCGGATCACCACACGGGTCATCAGACGTGGTGATCCCTGCTCACCACATCGGCTCCTACCTTTCGATCGAACCGGCGGGGACGTCCGCAACCCCCGGTTGCGATCCAGCGGCGCGGCGATCCGAGGAGGGCCGGTGAGCGACATGTCGACCGGCCGATCACAGGAGTCCGCGCAGTACGAGATCCGCCTGCAGGGTCACCTCGATCCGTGCTGGGCCGCCTGGTTCGACGGGCTGCGGCTCACCAACCACGCCGACGGCACCACCGTGCTGCGCGGCCCGGTGGTCGACCAGTCCGCGCTGCACGGCCTGCTGCAGCGCGTGCGCGATGTCGGCCTGCCGCTGGTCTCGGTCACCCAGGTCGACCCCGGCCGGCCGGACGGGCCGCCGCCCGGATCCCGGTAGCCGGCCGCGGCTGCCGCACGTCGTTCGCGCACCACCCCGCCGCCGGCCCGGCGTCGGGTCCGTCGACGGAGAGGACGACCACCATGATCGAGGCCACGAACCTCACCAAGAAGTACGGCGACAAGACGGCGGTGGACGACCTGTCCTTCGCCGTCCGGCCGGGCATCATCACCGGCTTCCTCGGCCCGAACGGTGCCGGCAAGTCCACGACGATGCGGATGATCCTGGGACTGGACGCCCCGACCAGTGGCGCGGTCACGGTCGGCGGCAAGCCCTACCGCGAGCACGCCAGGCCGTTGCAGGTGGTGGGCGTGCTGCTGGAAGCGCGCGCCGTGCACACCTCCCGCTCCGCCTACCACCACCTGCTGGCGCTCGCGGCCACCCACAGCATCGCCAAGAGCCGCGTCCTGGACGTCATCGAGATGGTCGGGCTCCAGGACGTGGCCCGGAAACGAGCCGGCGGCTTCTCCCTGGGCATGGGGCAGCGCCTGGGCATCGCGTCGGCGCTGCTGGCCGATCCCGAGATCCTCGTCCTCGACGAGCCGGTGAACGGCCTGGACCCCGAAGGCATCCGCTGGATCCGCGACCTGCTCAAGAGCCTGGCCGCCGACGGGCACACGGTGTTCGTCTCCAGCCACCTGATGAGCGAGATGGCGGTCACGGCCGACCACGTCATCGTGGTCGGCCGGGGCCGGCTGATGGCCGATCTGCCGATGGCCGACCTGATCGCGCAGGCCTCGAGCAGTGCGGTCCTGGTCAGCTCTCCGGAGGCCGTGGCGCTGGCCGCGGCGCTGTCGGCGGGGCCGGCCGCTGCGGGGGTGACCGCGTCGGTCACCGGCGGCCAGACGCTGGAGGTCACCGGTCTCACCGCCGCGCAGATCGGCGACCGCGCGCGCGACCTCGGCATCAGCCTGCACGGGCTCGCGCCGAAACGGGCCTCGCTGGAGGAGGCCTTCATGGAGATGACCCGCGACGAGGTCGAGTACCACGCCACCACCCCGACCGGCCACACCCTCAGGAGCGCAGCATGAGCAGCATCCTCACGACCGAGCCCGCCGGCGCCGTCCCCGGGCCCGGCCCGGCCGCCGTCCCGCCGGCCGTGCAGGTCCGGCCGGTCACGCCGGCCCGGGTCCTGGCCAGCGAGTGGATCAAGATGCGCTCGCTGCGGTCCACGGCGCTGACCCTCGTCGCGGCCGTCGCCACGATGGTCGCGGCCGGCTGGATCTTCGGCTGGGCCACGAACCGGCAGTGGTCGACGATGGGCCCGGAGCAGGTGGCCGCCTTCAGCCCGGTCGACACCACGCTGGCCGGGTACGGCCTGGCCCAGCTGGCCGTGGGTGTCCTCGGCGTGCTGCTGGTCACCGGCGAGTACGCCACCGGCATGGTGCGGGCGACGTTCGGGGCGGTGCCGCGACGCCTGCCGGTGCTGGTGGCCAGGGCTGCGCTCTACGCCGGCGTCACCTTCGCGGTCATGTCGGTCGCGGGGCTGATCGCCTTCCTCGGTGGCCAGCAGTTCCTGGGCACCCACGGGGCCGACCTGGCCGCGGCCGGCGCGCTGCGGGGCATCGTCGGCGTGGCCGGCTACCTGACGCTGATCGGGGTGTTCGCCGTCGGGCTCGGCTTCTGCATCCGCAGCACCGCCGGCGGCATCGCGACGCTGTTCGGGTTGCTGCTGGTGCTGCCCGGCCTCGGGCTGCTGCTCCCGGCCAGCTGGCAGGACCACGTGCTGCCCTATCTGCCCAGCAACGCCGGTGCCTCGATCATCAGCGTCCATCCCGCTGCCGGGAACCTCTCGGCCTCCGCCGGCCTGCTGGTGCTGCTCGGGTGGGTCGCCGGGGCGCTGATCGGCGCCGCAGTGCTGCTGCAGCGGCGCGACGCCTGATCGGTCGTGGCCCGCCGCCGCGGCCGGTGCGGCATTGCGCGGCGGGCCGTCGTCCCGCACGGTTGCCGTCGTGGACCCTTTCCGCGGCGGCATGCCGCGCATTCCGGGATTCAGCGATCTGCTGACCCTGCTGCAGACCCAGACGGAGGCGCTCGCCCAGCTGCCGCGGACGCTGGCCGACCTCAACCGCACCGTCGGCCAGCTGACCGCCGCCACCGCGACGGCCCGGGAGACGATCGAGTCCGCGCAGCAGATCGCCGAGCGCCTCGACCGCCTCGTGCAGGAACTCGAGGAGCCGGTCCGCGCCCTGAAGCCGGGTCTCGAGCGCGTCGGACGGGTGCTCGACGACCCGGTGATCGACACGGTTCCGGACACCCTCCACCGCATCCATGACGACCTGATGCCGCTCATCGCCGGCCTGCGCCAGGCCCAGGCGCGGGTCGGCTCGGTGGGCGGCATCCTGCGCCGCCGTCCCCGGGCCGACGGCGACGAGGACGGCGCCGGGCCGCGCTGACCCGGCCCGGCACTCCTGTCCGGCGGACCTGAGCGCGCTACCGCGTCTCGAGCAGGATCCCGGCGAAGAAGTCCGCCAGTGCCGCGTGCGCGTCGAGCGGGAGGACCTGCGCGACGTACTGGTCGGGGCGGACGACGACCAGGCAGCCCGTGTCGCGGTCGATGCCCCGCAGGTCGAAGACGTCGGCGGCGGGGTCGGCGCAGAACGCCTTCTCGTAGTCGACCAGGCCGAACGATCCCTTCCTCGGCAGCAAGGCCGCCGGCAGCGCGTCGACGGGCACGTCCCGGTGGCCCTGCTGGAACACGGCCCGGACGTCGATGACCGAGTCGGGGTCGGCGCCGGCCGGGGTGTGGCGATCGAGCGGGGACTTCGCCGACGAGAGGAAGTCGCACAGCGCCCGGGCCTTCGAGTCCTCAGCCGTCGGGGCGGCCCGGTCGGCGAAGACGTAGATGCGCCAGGCGCCGTCCGCCCGGGCGGCGTGACCGAGCTGGACCGGCCGGGCGTCGGCCAGCCGGACGACCGGGGCGGAGTGGAAACGCATGCCGAGCGGAAAGCCGTCGGCGAGGTGCTGGAACTCCGGCTCGGCGGTGATCAGCGACGGTGTGTACCGGGTCGCCACGCCGGCGGTGTAGCGGCCCTGTGCAGCGAAGTACCGCTGGAACTCCGCCGGGTCGACGCCGTCTTCGCCGGTTTCCCCGGAGCCCTTCGGCGGGGCGCTGAACATCGCCGCGAACTCCCGGTCGAAGGCGATGAGCTCCTCGGCGACCACCTGCCGCTCGGCCGAGTAGGTGTGCAGCAGCTCGGGCCGGGCGGTGCCCCGCAGGACGGCGCCCAGCTTCCAGCCGAGGTTCCACGCGTCCGCCATCGAGACGTTCATCCCCTGACCGGCCTTGGCGCTGTGCGTGTGGCAGGCGTCGCCGGCGATGAACACCCGGGGGAGGCGGGTGGCCGTCTCGTCGGCCGGCACGTCGTCGAACTTGTCGCACAGCCGCTGGCCGATCTCGTACACCGACCACCACCCGACGTCCTTCACCTCGAGGGTGTACGGGTGCAGGACCCGGTTGGCCACGGCGGCCAGCTTCTCCGGGGTGGCGCTGCGCCTGTCGAGCATGTCCCGGTCGTGGACCTGGTCGAGCTCGATGTAGAGCCGCACCAGGTAGCCGCCCTCGCGCGGGATGATCAGCAGGTTGCCCTGGTTCGCCGACAGGATGGCGCACTTGAGCCGGATGTCGGGGAAGTCGGTGACCGCCAGGACGTCCATGACGCCCCAGGTCTGGTTCATCGGGTCGCCGACCAGCTCGCGGCCGATCGCCGTCCGGACACTGCTCCGTGCGCCGTCGCAGCCGACGACGTACCGGGCGCGGACCGTGGACGCCTGCCCGGTCTCCCGGCCGTCCTCCAGGTGCTGCAGGGTCACGGTGACCGGGTGCTCGACCGTGCGGCTGGAGTCGACCGTCAGGTCGCTGGCGTGCAGCCCGTAGCACGGCTGCAACCTGCTGGCGGACCGGTTCATGTGGTCCCGGAGGAAGGCGAGCATCCGGGCCTGGTTGACGATGACGTGCGGGAACTCCGACAGGCCCTCCTCGGTGTCCTCGATGCGGCCGGTCCGGGTGATGCGTGCGCGGTCGTCGGGGTCGGGACGCCAGAACGAGACCTCGTTGACCCAGTAGCCCTCGGCGACCAGCCGGTCGGCGAGCCCGAAGGCCTCGAACATCTCCACGGTGCGGCAGGCGACGCCGTCGGCCTGGCCGACCTCCAGCGGACCGTCGCGCCGGTCGACGACCAGCGTCGTGATGTCGGGGAACGCGGCGAGCTGGGCGGCCAGCACGAGGCCGGCCGGTCCGCAGCCGGCGATGAGGACGTCGACCTCGTCGGGCAGGGCTCCCGACCGCTCCGCCACGGACGGGTCGGGCTGCTGGACGAGGGGGTCGCCGGTCTCGTAGCCGTTGAGGTAGAACTGCACGATTCATCTCCCTGACGTGTCGTCCGCTGGTCGGCGGCGCGTCTCGACGGTCCCCTCTTCCTGCTGAGTGGGATAGCGTTTTCTGCTGTGAAGAACAAGCCGGCCTATGCGATCGCCTCCGTGGACGCTGCCCTGCTGCTGGCGACCTTGCTGCAGCAGGAGCAGCCGATGCGGGTGACCGACGCCGCCGGTCGCCTGGGCGTGTCGGTCTCGACGGCTCACCGGCTGCTCGGGATGCTGGTCTACCGGGACTTCGCCGAGCAGCTGGCTGACCGCCGCTACGGCGCGGGGCCGGTCCTGCGCCGCGGACCGGTGCAGCAGGCGTCGGTCGCCACGCTGCGGGAGGCCGCGCTCCCGCACCTGCGGAGGCTGGTCGATGCGCTGGGGGAGACGGCCAACGTGATGGTGCTGACCGGCTCGGAGGTCCGGTTCGTCGCGACGGTGGAGTGCGATCACGTGCTGCGGGTCGGCGACCGCACCGGCCGGACCCTGCCGGCGCACCTGAGCTCCGGTGGCAAGGCGGTGCTGGCCACGCTGGACGGCGAGCAGCTGGCCGCCGTGCTCACGTCGTTGGAGGACGACGCGGCGGTGCGGCTGGACCGGGAGCTGCGGACCGTTCGGCGGCGGGGGTTCGCGGTCAACGACCAGCAGACCGAAGCGGGACTGACCGCGGTGGGGGTCGCCGTCCCGGTATCGGGTGGGTTCGCCGGGGCTGCCCTGTCGCTGGCCGCGCCGACGGCCCGGTACTCGCGGGAACGGCTGCCGGTCTGGCGGGCGGCGCTCGCCGAGGCGGCCGGCGCGCTCGCACGTGACCTGGCGACGACCTGACCGCGGACCCTGCCGGTCCACGCGGGGCGGGCCGGGGGCCGGGGAGCGGGGCGGCACCCGGGTCCGATGCAGCGGCGCCGTGCCGCCGTGCCGACGTGCCGCCGTGTCGACGTGCCGCCATGTCGACTTCCGGCTCTGTCGACTCGCCGCCGTGTCGACTTCCCGCCGTGTCGACCGGTTTGCTCACCACGGGCTATCGGCCGGGTTGCTCGAGCGCTCGCCGACGTACGCCGGTGGTTCCTGTGTGGCCACGCGGCAGCGGTTCCGGTG
>JAICZD010000307.1 GCA_025933855.1 Modestobacter sp.
CCGGAGTCACCTCGGTGGTGCTGAACCTGACCGCGGTGTCGCCATCAGGGTCGGGGTTCCTGGAGGCGTACCCGGACGGGACAACGGCGCCGACGGTGTCGGACGTGAGCTTCGGCGGCGGGCTGAACACGGCCAACATGGTCACGGTGCCGCTGGGGGCGGACGGGAAGGTCGCGATCTTCGTGGGGGGCGGCGGCAGCGTCCAGGTCCTGGCCGACCTGGCGGGCTACTACAACGGCGCCCCGGACGCGCGCCCGATGGCGTGAGCGCCGTGCCGGGCAACGGCCAGGCGATCGTGTCGTGGACCGCGCCCGGGTCGGCCGGGGCCTCCGCCCTGACCGGGTACACGGTGACGGCATCGCCGGGTGGCGCGACCGCCAGCACGACGGGGCAGGTCACCGGGGCGACGGTGACCGGGCTGGCTAATGGCACGGCGTACGCGTTCACGGTGACCGCGGCCAACGCGCAGGGCACGTCCGCGCCGTCCGCGCCGTCCGCTACGGTGACGCCGGCCGCGGGCGGAACGTTGTACGCGCACGACGCCGACGGGAGGGTGACCGGGGTCTTCGACGGCTCCGGCGCCGGGTCGCGGATCGGGTACGACCCGGATGGCAACATCACCGCGGTGACGCCGCTGCCCGCGTCCGCCGTGGCCGTCGCCCAGGTATCCCCGCAGGTCGCCGTGCCCGGCGCGAGCATCAGGATCTACGGTACGGGCTTCGGGGCCAGCGCGTCCGGCGTGTCGGTCACCGCCGGAGGCCAGGCCGCAACGGTCACGTCGGTGACGCCGAACCTGATCACCGCCACCGTCGCGTCCAGTGCGTCCGGCTCGGGCCTGTCGGTGACGGCGGGAGGCGCCACGGCGACCGGCTCGTTCGCCGTGCGCACGCCGCCGGGCAGCCCGGCCATCTCCTCCCTGTCTGCCCAGGTCACCAATCCGGGGAGCACCCTGACCGTCACCGGGACCGGGTTCAGCGGCGACCCCGCGCAGGACGTGGCGGCCATTAACGGGACTAAGGTCTCGGTGACCGCGGCGACCGCGACCTCGCTGACGGTGACGCTGCCCGGCATGCCGCTCGCCGGCAAGGTGACGGTCACCACCCCGGGCGGCTCGGCTACGTCGGCGGCCCAGGTGGTGACGGTGCCGCCCCCGTACCTGGCCGCCAACGTCGCGTTCGCCGGCGGGCTGGCGAACGCGACGGCGACCACCATCAACGTGCCGACGGCGAACGACATCGCGCTGGCGCTGTTCACCGTCTCGCCCGGTCAGCGCGCCTCCGTCCAGGTCAACGCGACCATCCCGGACGCCAGCGGCCAGGCGAACCAGTACTCGATGAACGTCTGGGGGCCACAAGGGCAAGTGGCCGACCCGAGCCTGGCCGGCGTCATCCGGACCAACCCCAGCACCTGGTCCATGCCCGACGGGCTGCCCCCGGGCAACTACGAGGTCGAGTTGATCCCGGTCAACGGCGACACCGGGTCATTCCAGGTGACGGCGACAGCGATCACTGACTCGACGGCAACGATGGCGATCGACGGGTCGGCCGTTTCGATCAGCGTAGCCAGCGCCGGGCCGCGTCCCGTGTGGACATTCGCCGGGACCGCCGGGCAGCAGGTCTACCTGCAATACTCGGCATCCGGCCTGCTATTGATCCGCTCGGCTACGCTCTTCAGC